>CAZZEY010000113.1:3746-5307 GCA_964653445.1 uncultured Syntrophaceticus sp.
TTTCCTTCAGCTAAAAGGTGTGGATAGAGGTCCTTGGAGAAGTCCACCATCTCCCCTTCCTTAATATAGTTCAGCACTTCAGGTTCCAGGATATAGATACCAGTATTGACCGTATCGCTAAAAACCTCACCCCATCCGGGCTTTTCTAAAAAGCGAGTGATCTTACCCTGTTCATCTGTAATCACCACTCCATATTCCAGCGGACAGGTAACTGTAGTTAAAACCAATGTAACCAGAGCATTTTTCTCCTGATGAAACTCAATTGCCTCCTGCAAATTGCAGTCGGTCAGTGCATCTCCGCTGATTACCACAAAGGTCTCATCTAAAAAGGAGGAAGCGTTTTTAACACTTCCTGCGGTGCCTAGTGGTGTAACTTCGGTAAAATAATGCAGATTTACTCCATACTCGCTGCCATTACCAAAATAGGACTTGATTTCCTCTGGTAGATACTGGAGGGTAACAGCTATATCATCAATACCCTGCTGGCGCAGGAGATGAACAGTATGTTCCATACAGGGACGGTTCAGTACCGGCACCATCGGTTTTGGTAAAGCACAAGTCAGCGGGCGCAGACGTGACCCTTCACCCCCTGCCATGATCACTGCTTTCAATGATATCGTCCCCCTTCAGTAATGGTCTCGGTCATTTCACTCTGTTCTCTTCCCATAAGATACTCGGGAACTGTATACCTACCCATCTCTGCTGTTCTCTTGTGTACAGTCTTCCGCAGATCAACCTCAGCCAGCCAGGAATCGGTGGTCCAGGCGCTTGCCTCATAGTCATCATGCACTTCTTTGTAAACCTCCCTGGTCTTGTAAGCGATTTCATCCCAGGTGTAGGATTCCCTCAGATCCTGGTAAGCCCGCGCTGCCAGTTTTTTCGCCAGCTCAGGTTCATGCAGCAGACGCAGAATATTGTCTGCCAGTGAATTGGGGTTCCCTGGATAGCATTTTAACCCATTTATTTCATGCTTAATAATTTCACCTAACCCACCAACATCTGCAACCACAACAGGGGTATGGGCAGCCATAGCTTCCAGGGCAACCATACCGAAGGGTTCATAGGTGCTGGGAAATACCGCTACATCAGCCTCTCTATATAGAAAGTCACGGGTCCTATCATCGATATAACCGGTAAAATAGATCCTGTCATATACATTTATATCCCTGGCTTTATTTTGCAAATATCCCAGAGCAGGGCCCTTGCCTGCAATAATGAATTTCACCTTAGAATAATATTTGAGCACTTTTGGAACAGCATCCACCAGAATTTGTGCCCCTTTTTCCTGGACAAGCCTCCCGACAAAAAACACAATTCTTTCATCTGGGGCTGCATAAAAATCCCGGGAGAGTTGCTCATCTTCCCTGCTCTGGTAGCGGGTCATGTCCACCCCATTGGGAACAATCCTAATTTTGTCATCTGGGAGTTGAAAAACCCTTTTTAACTCCTGCTCCATATACTGACTGCAGACAATTACCCGCCAGGCTTCATAGGTCAACCACCACTCCACATCGCTGATATACCGCTGAAGATTATTGTGCAGGCCCTGATTGCGCCCATA
>CAZZEY010000114.1:0-5288 GCA_964653445.1 uncultured Syntrophaceticus sp.
AAAACCCCTTCTACAAAACTCTGGTCCGCTCCACTATAACAGGCTGGGCAGGTATTAATATTGGTCAGGTTGCAGCGTCCGTTTCCTGTGGCCAGTATCTTTTTCCCCAGGCGGGGGTTTTTCTCTAAAATGGTCACTTGAGCTCCAAATCTTCTAGCTGTGATAGCCGCAACCATCCCCGATGCTCCCCCACCTACAATTACAACTGACATCTATATCCCTCGTTTTTGTTTATGCTTACCATTAATCTAAACTCTTTTTCCTAAGAAAGCAATCATCTTTTATAAAAAAGCCTCCCTTGCGGGAGGCTGAACTCTTTTCTAGTTATCTTTGTTAAAACGGCGTAAGAAATTTTGGGTCCTTTCATGTTTGGGATTTTCGAAAATCTCCTCTGGTGGGCCCTGCTCGATAATATGACCACCATTTATAAACACTATTCTATCGGCAATTTCACGAGCAAACTGCATCTCATGGGTAACCAACAGCATCGTCATATTTCCTTCAAAGGCAATCTCTTTGATAACTGCCAGTACTTCTTCAACCAGTTCCGGATCCAATGCTGAAGTTACTTCATCAAACAGCATTATTTTGGGATTCATAACTAGGGCTCTGGCAATGGCTACTCTCTGCTGCTGTCCACCTGATAACTGCTTTGGGTATTGATCTAGTTTATCCTTGAGTCCTACCTTTTCTAACATTGTGATTGCATGTTCTTCAGCTTCAGCCCTGGAAAGACCCAGTACGTGAATCGGTGCCTCTGTTACATTACGCAGCACTGTCATATGAGGAAATAGATTAAACTGCTGAAATATCATCCCTATTTTGCTGCGTACCTTGCGCAGGTGTTTTTCATCTGCAGGCACTAAGTTACCATTGACTTTCTTATGCCACAGCAGTTCCCCATCCACCTCAATAGTACCTGAAGTGGGCCTCTCCAGAGTCATCAGCATACGAATTAAGGTAGTTTTTCCTGAGCCGCTGGGCCCAATGATCCCTATTTTTTCTGCAGGAGCTATATCTAAATCAAGCTCCTTAAGAACCTCTAAATCATCAAAAGATTTACTCACTTTTTGATATCGCACTATCGGTTCTGTATCCTTAGTGCCGTTATTATCTGATTGTGTTATGTTTTGTGACATTATTTATCTCCTCCCACAAAAGCTAATTGTACCCACTGCAGTGAAACCATTATCGCTGATTCAAACGAAGTTCAAGCAACTGCACTCCCAGTGAAGAGACATAACTGAGGATAAGGAAAATTATTCCTACCATTGTTATGGGCTCAAGATATCTGAATGATTGAGCTCCAATAATTTTTGCAGTTTGCAGTAATTCCACTAAAGTAATGGCAGATAGCAGTGGAGTATCCTTGAACATGCCTATGAGGTAGTTTCCCATTACCGGAATGATCGGGGGTATTGCCTGTGGAATAATGATACTGACCCAGGTACGCACTTTGGAAAAGTTCAATGCCTTTGCGGCTTCCCATTGCCCGCGTGGTATGCTGTCAATACCGGATCGATAAACCTCCGACAGGTAAGTGCTGTAATGCAAACCCAGTCCTAATACCCCTGCGACAAGTGGTGTTAAAACCAACCCAAATTTAGGAAACACATAGAAAATAAAAAACAATTGAGCCAAAGGTGGTGTGCTTCTGATAAATTCAATAAACGCTTTAACAGGTAATGACAGAATTTTTAATGATGAACGTCTGGCTATGGCTAACAACAAGCCCATTATCACAGCAAAACCAAATGCTAAAAAAGTAGCGAGCAGTGTTATCTTAAGTCCTTCTAACATCAATGGTAATATCGAAATGGTGAATTCCCAATCCCACATCTCTTATGCCCTCCCCGCAGATAGTCTTTTTTCTAGTCTTCTTATTGCCAGTGTTAGCGGGTAGGCCAATAAAAAATATATAATAAGCACCAGGCTGTAGATTTCGATTGTTCGCATTGTAACATTATTGATCATCGTTCCACAAAACATTAAATCATGGAGAGTAATCAGCGAAACCAATGCAGTACTTTTTAACAATTCTATAAGATAATTACCCAAAGGAGGCAGCATAATCAGCAATGCCTGCGGCAGGATAACTCTTCTCATAATTAAATTTGGAGACATATTTAGCGCAATACCTGCCTCAGTTTGTCCTTTAGGGATAGCAAGGATAGAACTGCGTATTACTTCCGAGGCATATGCACCATAGTTTAGACCCAGAACAAGTACCCCTGTCATCATCGCAGATATTTCTATACCGAAAAACGGAAGTACAAAATATACCCAAAACAACTGGACTAATAGTGATGTGCCACGAAATATTTCTACATATACCTGAGTTATTCCACGAACTATTGCATATTTAGATAATCTGGCGAATCCCGCTATAAATGCCATAATAAAAGCTAAAATTGCCGCCATTATGGTCAGTTCAATGGTTACAACAACTCCTTTTAGTAGAAACGGCACCAATTCTAGGGTGTGAATTATAGTAACCCCCTTTCCTTGTCTTTCCTTTACACATGAAATAAAGCTCCTGGAGGCACTCTATCGCAGAATGCCTCCGAAATATTGCATAACTTTATTACCAAACGTTTAATGCATCTTCAAATGTCACATCAGGACCAGCATATTCTGATTCAGTAAAACCAAACTCCTTATGAATTTCGGCTACCCTGCCTGACTCTTTCAATTTTTTCAGTTCAGCATTATATGCCTCACGTAAATCATCATCTTCTTTTCTAAAAGCTGCTGAACCGTACCCCGCTTGCTTTTTACCGTCAATCACTGATATTTCGAAATCACCAACTCTTTCGATTGATGGATCATTTGCATTTTCAATTAAAGTATCCATCGCAGGCCCTGTCATGGTTCCACAGTCAACCCTACCTGCTTGTAGTGCAGAAATTACTGAAGGTTGATCAGGAACTGTTTCAATTTGATCTTCAGATACACCAGCTGCCAGCAGCCAGTCATATTCCTGGCCCCCTGCCATAGTAGCTACTTTAACTTCGGAATTAGCAGCTATATCTTCATAGCTGTGCAGATCAAGTGGATTACCTGCTTTTACCGCTAAAGCTCCACTGATTTGATACTCTGGATCGGCAAAATCAGCCTCTTCGGCCCTCTCAGGTGTTATATACATTCCGGCGGTAATAACATCAAAACGTCCTGCATTAAGCCCTGGTATAAGAGAACCAAATTCAGTTAATACAGGGTTCATCTCAGGTATACCCATGTTTTTGAATACTTCTCGTGCAATTTCAACATTGAGCCCAGTTAGTTTACCATCTGGAGTGGCATATGCATAAGGTGCTTCGTTTGCAAAGCCAACAGTCACATAACCTTGTTCCTTAATTTTCTCGAAAGTACTCACTTGATCAGAATCATTCGAACTGCCGTTTCCGCACCCCATTAAACCCACTATCATAGCAAAAATTAAAACAGCTATTATTAATAATCTTTTCACCTTAGTGTTCCTCCTTTTTTCTGATTTTCTGATTAATCTTTTTACATATCATTTAAAACTGAATTTATATCCCCCCTCTTTCATTTCTCTTGCCATCAAAAATCGTTCCCTTGCCCGGCCCATAACAAAACAGCCGTTTTAAATAGCGGCACCGATCTTGAACCTGTTTAAGGTATGATGATAATGATAGGGAATTAACGGATCACTGCCGTAGTATCAAGAGGATTATGATACTCTATCAATACAACTGGCTTTCAGTAGGTCGCCCTGTTGTATATTAATGTGATGTAATTGTAGTAGATACAGTAATATGTTATCGAAACACCCACATTCAATTATTTGTAGCAAAACTAGTTTAATTATAAATTATTTACCCTTATGCGACAACCCCCTAATTTTAATAAGTTGTCACTTGCAGTAAAAAATCTTAATAAATTAAGACCATAACTATAAGTTATGGTCTGTCATTAAAAAAAAAATATTTAATAGTTTATCACACCGATTGTTCCATAGTTATATAATCCTCTGGCAAAACGTGGTGATAGCCGCGGGAAAGGGCACGTTCATTTTATGATCAGTAACAAACAGCTCAACAATTCTATTACCAAAAATATAGATTTCTGCGTGGGTCACTCCTGGAAACTCATCCTCAGGCATAAAGTTGCCCTGGATATCCATGGTATACCCCATACCGATATATCTTCCAGACCCGCCGTCATCATAACCATTAATACAAAAAGCAAATAAAGGCTTGTTATGTGTACACACTCTCCAATAGTCAACACCCATCATAACAGCACCAAGTACAGCAGTTAAAATTACTAAAATTAAGAGCTTTTTTAATTTATTACTGAATTTCATAATAAACACCTTTAAACATTATCTATACGGGTTAATTTTAAGCATTTCACCCAGATCAACAAACTGATAGCCCATCTGTCTCAGATTGTCAATGATCTCAGGTAAGGCTTTTAATGTTTCTTTATTATTACTATCACAATGCATCATTATAATATCTCCCGGCCTGATGTGCATTACGTTTTCGATGATGCTGCTTTTTTCATTATGGGACCAATCCATTGTATCAATGGACCATAATACAATCTTATATCCATTATTCTTGATAACAGCTGCAGCATTTTTATCTAAATATCCTGCTGGTGGCCTGATAAGTGCCGGTCTTTCCCCTATTAGTTCATATACTTTATCTTCAGCCATCTGAATCTCTTTTCTGATTTCCTGCTGACTTAATGATGTAAGCTGCTGGTGACTCCAGGCATGACTTAAAACCAGATGTCCATCCTGGTAGGCCCTTTTCACGACCTCAGGGCTTTGTTCCAATTTGCTTCCTGTGAAGAAAAAACTGGCTTTAACATGGTGCTTCTTCAAAATGTCAAGCACCTGCGGTGTAATCTGGTCATCGGGCCCATCATTAAAGGTCAAACAGATCATTTTTTCGCTGGTAAAACCATTAATAAATATTTGACTGGGGTCTTCTTCTGCATATTTAATAATATCACTTCTCCACTTTTTTACACTGGCAAGCTTTTCTGCTGTTAAATTGCCAGAGTCGCCTAAAATATCATAAATTTTGGATGAACCAGCACATATACCATTTGCTTGGTTTTCAGAATTGGAATCAGGATCAGTATCTTTTTCTATATCTTCTATGGATTGTGTTTCCTCATCATGCGGCGGATTGATTTCTTCTTGCTCAGAAGCAGTCTGATTATCTACTTCTGCTATAAAATCAGTATCTGGTATGGTGTCTGATATGTAAGGTTGATCCAAACTGATAGAGATTAGAATCATAAAAGTT
>CAZZEY010000115.1:0-5230 GCA_964653445.1 uncultured Syntrophaceticus sp.
GGTCATCTGATTATTTAGATCATGTGCCATTCCACCAGCAAGCTGCCCAATAGCATCCATTTTCTGTGTCTGGAGCAGCTGCTTTTGAATAATATGCAGTTTGTTAAAAGCCTGCTTTGTATCTGTAAAAAACCGAGTATTTTCTAAGGCCAGAGAAATGTAATAAGCAATTCGATCAGCGATCACCTGTTGTTGATGAGAAAACCCATCTAGTTCTGAAGAAAAAAGAGTAATAACTCCAAAAAAATTCGTTTTGTGATGAACAGGAATCATATAACAGGAACGAATATTGGGTTCAGCATCAATACAGATCCAGTCAGGTTCAGCAAAAACATCAGGGATATACAAAGTGTTTCTGGTTTCTGCTACCCAACCAACAAGCCCCTTTATTTCACCTAAAGTGAATTTAGATATTTGGCTGCTCTCAAATTTTGTCATACCCAGTAATTTTGTCTCTCTTAAAAAAAGTGATTCTGTGTTCTCATCATAACCATAATATGCTCCACATGCCCCTATAAGCTCACAAAATAAATCTAAGAAACGTGCATGAACAATTCTTTCATCAACACTTGTATGCAGAGAAATACCCAGATCTCTAAAGTTATGTATATCATTAAGTTGGGCTGGAGAAATCGATACTTCTCTCACTTCATCAAGCATGCTTTGATATATGCCCTGCAGTACCTGAATTTCATTTTCTTTTGTTCTTAGTGCTGTTATATCTTCACAGATAACAATTGAATAAGGACTCCTGTGCTGCTTAGTTTCTTTAATTAATGAAAAATGTAAACGACCCCAAACCGCTTCTCCATCCCTCCGCATAAACCGCTTTTCCACACTATAGTTATTGCTTTTCAATTTATCGTTAATAAAGTGGATATTTTCCTCCTCTTCAGCTAAATACGATAAAAAGCTTGTTCCTACAACTTCTTCCTGAGTTACACCCAAAAAATCACAAAAGGTTTCATTTATGATTTCTATGGTGCCATTTTCGTTTAACAGAGCAATGGATATAGCAGTATTATTAAAAATTGAACAAAACAGTCCATCGATTAATCCCAACTGCAGAGATGATGATTTTTCTTCATGCCAGGTGAGGGCATAACTATTACTACTACTGTACACTTGACTTCTTCCTCCAACTGCCGGATCTTGTATTTTTTCAAGACCAGCGAAATGTATCACAAGTTGAATTTTTTCTACACTGGTCTTAATATTCCTTCTCTGTAATTTTATTTTTACAATGTCATTTTACGTCATATTATGATATTTTTTTCTATGAACACTCTCTTTCTAATTATCCTTATTAAGTCGATTAAAATCTATCATTCCCATCGGATCTACATTGAACCCCCTCACTTCATCACTAAGCACAAAGACTGCAACCCGCTGGAAAAGAGGAACCACTGGAAGATCCGAGAGGAGCAATTCTTCCGCCTGGCAGTAGATCTTCTGTCTCCGTTCAAAATCCTGCTCACACCGCGCTTCTCGCAGCAAAGAGTCGAATTCGGCATTGCTGTATCTGGTGAAATTATTCTTTTCTCCACCAGCAAAATTAAAGTACAGAATATTACCGGCCTCAGAATAGTCAGCCTCCCAGCCTAAGCGAAAAAAGGGAAACCTGCCCTTTGATAATTCTTTTTTATACTCATCCCAGGGTCTCTGTTGGAGTGCAACAGCTATTCCCACCTGCCCCAGTTCTTCTTGTACAAGGCGGGCCAGCATTTCATGACCTGAACTGTCATTATAGGCCAGGGTCAGAGGGGATAGTCGGGAGCCAAAGGGGTGTCCAGCAGCAGAAAGGTGCTCCAGGGCTATTTTTTGGTCACCGCATTCAGGCTTTTGCTCTGTTTCCTTTATTAATAGTTCAGCTGGCAGCAGCCTTGAAATAGGTTGACCAGCATCGCCTAGCAAAATCATAGTCATTTTTTCATTATCCAAAGCTTGGCGGACAGCACAGCGCAGTTTCACATTATTCCCAAAGGGGGCATTTTCCAAGTTAAATCCCAGGAAGTAAAGGGACAGCACCGGCTTTTTTACTGTACAGACACTTCCTTTTCCATCTTCTTCACAAATAATGCTGGCAAAATGAGGGGTTACACCTGTTAAAATATCTATTTTACCATCTGTAAGGAGTTTTTTTATCTCTCGCTGTTTCACAGTGCTAATAAATTCAAGCCTATTCAGATGGTTTGTCCCCCTGTATTTATTGTTTTGTATAAGTGTTATCTTTTCACCACTCCAGCTGGACAGGCAAAAAGGTCCTGTTCCAATAACAGCAGTACCTGGTTTTCCGTACTCCTTCCCCTCCTTTTCAATAATATCCCGGTTCACCACTGCCAGAGCAGGGCTGCTGACCAGAGCGGGGAAGGTAAAATCAGTTTCCCGCAGATTTACCTGCAGAGTACGTTCATTGATAACCCTTATCCCCTTTACATCACTGCTCTTCCCTTCAGCATATTCTTTTGCACCAAAAACATTCTGCAGTAAATACCCATAACCGCTTACTTCAGAGTCAAGCAGCCTTTCCCAGCTGTATTTCACATCCTGAGCTGTTACCTTTCCTCCTTTATGAAAACACACCCCTTTACGCAGCAAAAAGGTATAAACCTTACCTTTTTCATCAACATCCCATTTTTCAGCCAAAACTCCCTGAGAAGTGCCATCTTTTGGGTTATAGCTGAGCAGGGTTTCATAAAGAGCAGCACATACCAATTTTTCTTGATATGTTGAAATCCTGGCGGGATCTAAGTAGTGTGGGGACTGCGCGATCTGGATGGCCATATCCGGCTTATTTGATGATGTAACTAAAGATAATACAGTTAAAATCAAGAGCGCTGCAGCAGCCAAACTGCAGTATATCTGATAACGCTTTTTCTCTTTTCCCAAATACATAAAATAACCCCCTCCACAGACTACCATATTATGGTATATTCTATGAAGGGGGAAACTTGACTTATGACTATTTCATTTTGATCAGGCGTTGATTGGTTGTCTTTCCTGGTATCCGTCCCCTTTTGGTGAAAGGTTTTCCATTGATCTCCTTTATATCAAGGGTCATATCAATGGGTCTAGCTCCAGCAATGTAGCTTCCTACACCAAAGGCATCTGCTCCAACTTCACTTAAGATTCTCACCCGCTCCGGATTAAGCCCCCCGGAAACAAAAATCTTTACATGCTCAAAACCCTTTTGGTCGAGACGAGCCCTGACCTCTTTAACCAATTCTGGAGTAACACCACCCCGTTCACCGGGAGTGTCCAAACGAACCCCAGCTAAATCCTTTCCTAAAGCTTCTGCGACCCTGAGCGCTTCTTCTGCTTCATCCTTAAATGTATCCACCAGTACAGTGCGCGCAGCATCCGGTGGCATCAAGTCATTATATGCCTGGGCAGCTTTTACTGTATCTCCGATAATTAGAATCATGGCATGGGGTATGGTGCCCTGTGGCTCATACCCGGCTAACTTTGCAGCTAATATACAGCTGGCCCCATCACAACCCCCAACAATAGCAGCCCTTTCCATAGCTGGAGCCACTGCTGGGTGGATATGGCGTGCCCCAAAACAGAGCACCGGTTTGCCTGCAGCAGCATCCTTTACTTCCCGGGCTGCGGCGGCCCAACCAGAGGAACTTGCAAGAAAACCAAGTATCGGAGTTTCAAAAACCCCAAAATCCCCATAATGACCTGTAATCCGCAGAACAACTTCCCTGGCCTGCATAGGTGACCCTTCTGGAAGTGCCCAGACTTGTACATCTTTATCTGCCAATAAATTCATAACCTCTTTAATCCCTGCAAAAATACCGTCTCTACGGCAAAAAACCTCTGCTGTGACCGGAGTATCCACAAGACCCATCTGCTGCAGAATTTCATAGGTCCTTACAAAATAGATATCAGATGTGGCCCCAGACTGAATTTCCTCCGGTGTGGCAGAAAAAAATTTGCGTTCCGGTTCTATTTTAAGCTCCGCTACTTCGGCTAGTGATTGAATCTGGGATTTTTCCAACAGTATACCTCCTTAGCAACTAATTAACCCCTTACTGCCATTTCCATTTGTCTCTATAGTAAAATTCTCCGGGAATTGCCAAGTTCCTTTTTTAATTATAGAGGTAACGATAAATTTCATAGTGTTTCCGCACTGACTTTATATAAGCTCTGGTTTCGGGAAATGGGATACTATTAATATCCTGGATAGTCCCCTGCCACTTTCCGGTCTCAATCCATTGACTGACATTTCCTCTCCCTGCATTATAAGCAGCTAGGGCCACTACAATGTCCCCTTCAAATTGCGCCAACAGATCAGATAGATACCAACTCCCAATAGATAAATTGACATCAGGTTGATAGAGTAAATCCGGTTGAAAACCGCTGTAATTCATCTGCTGTGCGGCCCAACTGGCAGTTTCAGGCATAACCTGCATCAGACCGATGGCTCCAACATCAGAACGGGCCTGTGGGTTAAAGCCGCTTTCCACCCTTGTAATAGCTGCCAGTAAAAAGGGATCCACCCCATTCTCCACTCCTGCCTGAACCATCTCCTGCTGATAGGGCCAGGGGTAAAAAACCCTCCAGAACCACTTGGCCTGCAGTAAATAAACAACACCAATTAAAATTAAAAGTATGATGAACAACAGGCGTAAACGCCTCAGATTGATAACTAACATATATGACCTGCCTTAAAATAATGTCATTAGACCTCACAGAAAATGGACCAGATTTTTTTCACCTGTTCTTCAGTCTCCTGCAATGTGCCGCTATTATCAATAACACGATCCGCTTTTTTCACCTTTTCCTCAAGGGGCATCTGTGCCTCAATTCTATTAACTGCAGCACGAGTTGACAGCTTATCCCTCTCCATGAGCCGTTTAAGCTGTATTGTGGGATGCACCGCTACCACCCACACTTCATCTACCAAACGCTCCAATCCCAGTTCTAAAAGAAGGGGTGCTTCCAGTACAACAACCCCCTTCTCACCTGAGGAGCGGTGTTTTGCTATTAAATTTTCAATCTCCGCAATAATATAAGGATGTGTTATTTTATTCAATTTATCCAATTTTGCAGGATCGGCGAAAACAATTTCACCCAGTTTTTTTCTGTTTATTGTTCCATCTTTATTCAAGATACTCTCCTGAAATTCATCAACTATCCGCTGCCAGGCCGGCAGCCCGGGTTCAACCACCTGACGAGAAATAATGTCAGCATCTATCACTTCTGCCCCCAGCTCCTTTAAAAC
>CAZZEY010000116.1:0-5224 GCA_964653445.1 uncultured Syntrophaceticus sp.
TGGGCAAATATTTTTGGTTCTGTTACTGGTCATTTAAATAAAATCTGTTGATGCAACGGCACAGTACATAAACTAAAACATAATAAGAGCATTTAGTACTTCCTTTGAATCTGATTTGTACTTTAAAAAGATCTGCCCCCATTACATGCAGTATAGTGGTCCGGCCCAGAGGGCCGGACCATAATAATTTACAATTAACCCATCATGCAAGCGCCGCCATCGATGACAAAGTGGGCGCCAGTGACCCAAGAAGCCTCATCTGAGCACAGATAGGTAGCGGCATAGGCAATATCATCAGGCACACCTAGACGGCCGACCGAACATACATTTTTGCACATCTCCGCCTGGATCTCCGGACTGTTTTTCACTTCCTGTGGCGTCATATTAGTGTTGACCGGTCCGGGACAAATCACATTTAGGCGTACGCCCTGAGGCGAAAATTCACGGGTCAGGTTACGGGTCATCAGGTCCACTGCTGCCTTGAATGCTCCGTAATAATAGGCGTTGGATTCAGGCTTGATAGATGAGATAGAAGCAATATTCAACACAGAACACTGTTCAGGATTAGCCACCATCACCGGTAGAAAAGCCTGCATCGTCCAGCAATAAGCACGGAAATTAGTCTCACTGATTTTATCATAATCCTCATCAGTATGTTCCATGAAGGGAGCATGCACCAATACACCAGCGGAGTTTACCAGGGTAGTAATGGTGCCATAAGTATCCAAGGTCACCTTTTTGAGATTCTCTACATCTTCTTTTTTGCGAAGATTGGTGGCAACAAAGATACCCTCACCGCCCTTTGCTTTAATGCCATCGATAGTCTTCTGTCCGTTCTCAGCATCAAAATCTGCTCCTACTACCTTGGCACCCTCGGCAGCAAACATTTCGATAATAGCTTTACCGATACCAGAGGCCACACCGGTTACTACAGCGATCTTACCTTTCATTCTGTCCATGACAAAACCTCCTTAAGAATTGTTATTATTTTTTGATTGCCCGTGTAGATATTTCGGACAATTAGTTAACTGAAGCTGCGGAAGGTTGTTTTTCTTTCTGAGCCAATTTACCATTTGGACCAAGTTCGGGTGTGAGCACTCCTCCTAAAATTCCGATGATGATGAGTATAACTGCAGCAAATGTCCACACACCTATATAATTAGTACCGAAAATTGAAGCAGCAATAGTTGGTAAAATAAAACCGATCAAACCAGCAGCAGCCTGGTTCATTCCGCCTGCAGCGCCGATGTTCTCCGGCCCGAATTCACCGGTAACAGGGATCAAGGCGATACGGGCCATATTCACACCAATGGAACCGGCTACCACAAAAGCGGCGATACCGATCATAACATAGGTAATAGTGCCCATGGGCAGCCAGTAAGCCAAGTAATACAGGACGGCACCGCCACAGCAGATAATAATATATGGCACATTGTAAAGCCCCACTCTGGATACGATAAAACCAGCAACCAAACCGCCAATCAACAGGCAAAAGTTCATGATGGTAGCAATAACACTAGCCGCGGCAGGTTCCATTCCTTTACCGATGAAGGCTGTGACCGCATAACTGTTCAACAGAATAGCAGCTCCTACTGAAAGGCCTCCGCACAACATAACTTTCCACATTGTCTTGCTCTTCAGGACCGCTTTTACATCGGTGCTGTCCATAGCGGAAACAGAAACATTCTCAGTCTTATTAGGCTCCTTGATAAAAATAATCCAAAAGATAAGCATAAAGGCATAACCGGCGGCTATAAAAGCTAGAGCACCCTGGGTGCTGCTGAACATCGGCCCCAAAGCGAAAGCCAGTGTAGTACCAAGACCTGCGCCGGAACTGTAGACACCAATAGCTGCTCCCATCTCACCTGCAGAGAAGTAAGGAGCAAACAGCTTGGGAGCAATGATATTGACTGGTAGGAAAAATGTACTGGCGAGAAAGGTTAGTAGAAAAAGTATGGTGTAATTGGGTGAGAAAACACGAAGCACACCCACGATGGTGGCCAGGGCAAACAGGACAATCGGAACCTTGCGGATCCCTCTCTTATCGATCAGATTGCCCAACCAAATAGCAAAGAAAAATGCTGGAAGGTTACTGACACTGGTAATAGCAGATAACTGCGCCTGGCTCATATTGAAGATATCCATCACCTCGAGAGCCCGGGCGGAAAAAATAACATTTGTAAAACCAGAGAAGGTCAGACCTACAGTCATAATGAACACTAGAATATACTTGAAGGGACTTTTTTGCATTCTCGTCACTCTCTCTTTCTAGAATTGTTCTCATACAAATATGATCTGTGAAATGATAAGCTTACCTTATTGCCATAGAACACGAAACATTACTTTCTTAATTTGGCAACTTGCCGATTGATTCCAATTCATCGGCGACATCTTTTAGTCCAAGCTTTTCATATGTTTCTCTGGTTGGCCAACCGGTCTTAACGTCCCAACCACGAAGTTTATAGTAATTGTTAACAAGTATTTCAAAGCCTTTTTGATCGAGCACATTACCATCTGCATCAGGATATGAATGAAGCGGAAGCACCTCATTTACTTCCATCTCTCTTGTCCTACCGTAATTGCGTATGAGAATTGCCCGGAACAAATTTTTCAGCCGCTCTGCCGCTGTTATCATCTCTTCTTCACTCATCTTGACACCGGTAGCAGCCTCAAACAGTTCCGCTTCAGCACTGGGCCAATACACATCCGGAAGTTGCCAATCGCAGGATGTTACAGCCTCTTTTAATTCAGCTTTGACCTCATTCATAATGGCTGATTTGGGAACAGCAAGCCCGTTATATAGATCCTTTCGGGCCTCACGCATATACTCAATGGTATCATGATGATGGGTATTGGGCTGTGGATCACGGCTGGATGACATCAATTCCAGCAAAATAGGCAGCCAGGCGGTGATATCGATGGATCCCTGATACCCGCGTCCATTCCAGTGAGCGGAATAACCCCATGCGGCTTCAAAGCTAATAGGAATATCCAACCTCTGGCCGTCCAATCTTTTGGAAAAACGGCCTTGATATATGGTATCGCCGTATTTTTGTTTACCCAACTCACGTAAAGCGCGGGCCATTCCTTCTGCGAAAAGGTTTCCGTAATAACCTTTACGGTAAACAATCATTTCTAACAGATGTTTCATGAATTCCTCTGAACTAGGATCTATCTCCATACCCAGATTCAGATCATCCAAAACACCCTCTTTTTTACCCATAGCCAACCAGGGCATCAACCAAACGATAACATCCCACTTATTAAGGCCGTACTGACTGCATAGTTCGTTGATCACCATCCCCCGGTCGTAATCCGGTTCCCAGAGATTATAGGTATCGCCAGGATGGACATCAAATAATTCAGGAACGGCAGGATCTGTTAGATCAGGTGGCACAACAGCTCCTGACATCATCAAACAAGCAGGGTTATTATTCTGTTCAGAGGCAAAGGTCTGTGCTGGCACCCAACTGCAGTCATTAACCCATTCAATAGCAAAAGGACCAACACATTTAGAAACCTGATTAGTCCTCCCGCTCTTTTCTGTTGCACTTTTTACATCAAGGAATAAACGTGGACAGTGCTGATTACAGCCATGGCTGCAGCAGGTCCGTATTTCTTTGACACCTTCTTCGACAGGAAAATTCATCCCGGGGCCTTCAAAGGTCTGTGATATTTTAACTGGATTAGTATAATAGAGTGGTTTGCCCATCTTATGGCGTAGGCGCAAAACAGCATCCACATCAGCGGGTTGTATACTGCCGGTTCCTCTAACAGTAATAGCCTTTAAATTCTTAGATCCAAATACAGCACCAAATCCGCCCTTACCTGCAGCGGTCTCATTGGCAGAAGCAACAACAGCCATACGCAGCAGATTTTCTCCAGCCGGACCAATAACCAGGCTCTTCACATCTTTCCCGTGTATTTCCTCCAGCTTCAGCTGCGTATCATATGTATACAGTCCCCAGATCTCATCCGCAGGTAAAATGGAAATCTCACCATCGTTAATCCATATGTAGCTGCGCTCAGGGGCATTTCCCTCGATTATTAGGCCGTCATAACCCGCATATTTCAGCTCAGCCCCAAACCATCCACCGATACCGCTCCATGTGTACTGTTCAGGGTAACATTGGGGAGCAATACCGGCAATAACAGTTCTACCACCGGTAGGAATACCAGTTCCGGTAGTTGGACCGGTCATAAAAATTATTTTGTTTTCAGGGTCAAAAGCTTTAACACCGGGCCCCACTTCATCCCAAAAAATTTTATTGCAAACACCGCGACCCCCAAGATATTTGGGAACATAATTAGATGTAGGGATAGTAGAAACTTCGCCGCTTGTTAGATTTATTCTGGCAATCTTACCAGCATATCCGTACAACTTTTCCATTGTTTACTCTCCTTCCTTTTCAAGCGGAGGGTGATGATTTATCTTTCAGTTTTCTTGTAAAGGTTCTCCCTCAGGTGGTTCAGGGGGAGCAGGTGGTGGTGGTGGAGGCAGCGGTTGATCAGATAGACCGATACATCTCACTTGACAAAATTCTACGCAAGCAGGGCCATTTTCTCTGCTGCGGCAGAGATCACACTTAACCGCCTTCTTTTCAGTCTTATCAAAATTGATCCTTTTCGGCTCAAATGGACACGCTTTAATACACCGCTTACAACCAATACAAAACTCTGAATCAATATAAACAATTCCCTTTTCCTCATCTATGCACATAGCTTTATCTTTCTTCGGGCAGGCATCATAACAAGGATGATCAACACAGTGTTGACAAGTATAGATTACATGATTAAACAGCATAACTGTGTCTCGCTCTAAGAATATGCGCCTCAGCATAGGCCCTGTTTTTCCTTCATGAACCAATGCGCATACAATTTCGCAGGCATTGCAACCAACACAAGCAGAAACATCGGGGGGATACTGCACTATGCATCTTCCGTACTGCTTGTTCCTATTAACGCTATCCTCTTTGTTTTCCATATTAATTCACTCCCTATACGTTAATCATGAAACAAACCTACACAAGAGCACACACCATATTAATTTCACCTCCTCTCTGCTCAGCTTTATCCATAAAGTTATTTAGACACATTATTAGAATCAATTACTGGTATTAAATACGTGTGTTTTAGTACAGGATGTATGAGGTAAGCAGCGTTAATAAATAGGTCAATTGATTACAGTAACATATGACGTATGATGTCATATGTAGATTATACG
>CAZZEY010000117.1:0-5140 GCA_964653445.1 uncultured Syntrophaceticus sp.
TGATTAATTCACCACATAGCGTTCTTTTTTTAGCATATGTTAACAACTTACTTTTTCTGTAGTGAAAAAAGTTCTCAAAAAGTAGTGATATAGTTTTGGTTTGTTTTATTCTCTATTGGCACTGCAGATAAAATAATGTGTTTTATCTTTGGTTCCATGATATTAATAAAAAAATACGGTCTTGGCGTTAATCGGGCAATGGTACTAAAGAATATTAGAATAATCATTTTAAATAAACAGAAAAGCAAATAATATATCAAAGTTCGTCGAACATCGGGCTTGACTCAGACAATAGACACAAGTATACTGTAAATAGTTAAAAATTTCACAAGGGCATCTACTACCGTTATTCATTTTAACAGACTATTACTGAATGTACTTTAATCACACTACTGGTTGCTCTAGTTGAAGAGGTTTGCAGTAATATTCCCAGCTTATAATTCTAAGTACCGTTTTTCTGGCAAGAGTGTTTTGCTCCAGGAACATGGTCAGAAGGAAACAGGACAATAACATCCAACAAAAGTTGTAAAGAGTAAGGTTAGACAGTTCTTTTAATTAAGGGCTGTCTTCTTTTTTCAGCTGACAAACACTTCAACCGCCAGGTGGTGCAAGCCATTTTTCCACTAAATTGCTGATTACCGGTCCAAGATAGGGAAAATCAACATCAAACAAGCTAAGCAGACTGAGGATAAAACCGACGGCCAGCAGCACAGATGCGGCTGTTAGTTCCCTCCACTGCTGCTCTCTGACCAGGGGGACTAATTCGATTATAATGATCAAAGTGAACAGTGCAATAAGGAGCAGCACCATTATATCAGCCTCCTTTTGGGTCTGGCAGTCTTTTTGACCGTGCACTATCACCATCCCGGCGATCAATTTTCCTTATTATTGCAATTATCAGTGTCAACAGGGGAATAATCACTTGAAAGGGCAGTGCATAAACAGGGTATGCGTTACTGACAAATCTTATATACTCCGCTGGGTTGGGAAAATTATATAGAGCCAGAATGCTCATTAAAACAGCCACAGGTACAACTAGAGACCTGTAGGAGCGCAGGGAGCATACCTGTGCTACACCTAAAGAAACGCCATATAAAAAAACCACTGCTTTTAGAAATCCCATACCCAGGACAATTAAGGATGCCAGCAATTCAAGCCTGGTGATGATTTCTGCAATATTAATTATGGTGACTGCATGAAAGGATGGGTAAATATATGCCTTTTCCGAGGCTCCCAAAACTGCAATATTCCTCACAACACTGCCCGTCAATACCAGGCCCGCGATAATTATTCCTTTAAAGGTTGCGGGAACTGCATCCCGCTTATTATTTAAAAAGGGGAAGACCATGAGGAATGCCACTGTTTCCGCAAAAGGGAATGAGGCTGCACCGTGAGCCGCCCAAAGCAGCTCGGCTGGTGGAGTTGCCAGGACCGGCTGTAAATTCTTAATCTCAAAATCCCCGATCAGAAAAGCAATGGTCAAAAAGTAGAAAAAAATGGCCAGAGGAACCAGTATAACACTGCATCTGGTGATGACCTCTATCCCCTTTTTAGCTGCTGAGACACAGATAAGAACCATGGTTGCCAGCAGGATTATATGTGGTGTCTTCGTCAAAAATAGCGCTGAAAAGTAGTCTGTAAAATTGGTGAGCACCAGTGACCCTATGTGAAAGAGGTACCAGAGAAAAATTATTGAGACTACTTTTCCCAGGTAGGGGCCATATACGATGTCACTTATCTCCACCAGAGTTTTACCAGGGAAGCGTTTGGTAAGGATAAGGAAAAGAGCAGCGATTAAAAGCCCTTCTGCTATCCCGATGAGAATGGCGATCCAGGCATCCTGTTCTGCGGCCCTGCCAGGGGGCTGAATAGATGAAGCTCCTATGATCAGACCGAAGATGAGCATTACAAATCCTGTGTCGGTTACCCTTCCCTTTTCTAATGCCACTGGAATCCTCCTTTCCTCAGTTTATCTCAGCTGATAAACAGGTTCTCTAATTGCACCGGTTTCTCTTATTCCTGATTTAATCTCAAGCTCAATTTTGATACCGGGAAAGAGTTCTTTCCACCGTGGTTCAAGCTTTTTCCACTGCTCAGGGTATTTGCGGTGGAATTCATCTCCAAACCCAAAGATATCTGCTTTCAGTTCTTGAGCTTTTTTGACAACACCAGTAATTTCAGTTCTGACTTCAGCTGCCAGCTTTTTTTCCAATAAGGCGATCTCAGTAGGATCTGTGAGGTTCTTTTCGCACTGCTGATCCCCAAAATAGGTATTTACATCAAGATTAATTTTGACCACAAGCTCATTATTCTTAATTTCAGGGGTCATTTTGCTCTCTGCTTTAACTATTTCCAGACTCTCTTTACCTCCAGCGTGTTCGATAACAATGATCCCTGTTTCCACTTCGTCCAGTATCCAGTGCAGCCCCCTGGTTTCTTTCCGATTTAGTGTGCCAACCATTTTGTCCCCGCGAAAAACCGCGGTACCTGCGATATCTACCCTTGTCTTTTTTTTATTACCTATTCCTTCTTCTTCATATAGTTTTGTAAGAGGGGCGACCAGTTCTGTGGTTTCTGATGCCAGCCGTTTATTGGTATCCTGTATCGTAATATCAGGAGCAAAGGCATTGGCAGCAGCGGTTTGAACCGCCCTGTAGATACCCAGGGCAGGGATGCTTTCTACTCCACTGGGGTGGCGCAAGATATCTCTCGCCTCTTTTTCTGCTATTAGCAGTCTTATGTTGGGGCGGGGTTCCGGGTCACGGGAAAAGAAATCTATAAAATTGTAAATACCCTCTTCTGCTGCTTTCCTGCTGACCACGATAACATGGGTATGGGAAAGGAAAAGCCTATGGGATGCTTGGGTGCTCAAATTGCGTAGTGCCTGGAAAATCGTTTCTCCAGTAGTGGTTAATACCCGGACAGCTTGGGCTTCGCCTCCTCCTCCCCCGGCACCACCAGTTCCCTCAGTATTACCCCCGCCGCCCAGGGCAGCAGGTCTAATCACCTGTGCTGTGAGGCGGATTGTGCCCGGTTCTTCTGTTTCATCCAGGCCAATACCGCTGACAATGGTGATACCGTTGAGTTCTTCCCAGTCCCAGCACCCGCTGAACAGCAGAATAACTAAGATCAGGGTAAATAATAAAAGGTATAACTTTTTTATTGAACCGGACTGATTCTTTTTTACTTTATTTTTTGCTGCAGAGGATTCCATAATTAACTGCGCCTCCTGGGGTTCCGCCTGCCAATGACACCGGGCTGGGGTATCATCCACAGGGGTGCTCGCACAAAGACATCCTTAAGCTGGTTTATTTTTGGGGGTGCCACAGGGGATAGGTAAGGAACACCAAAAGATTTGAGAGCTGCTGCATGGATTAATACCTGAAGCATTATTATGGTCATACCAAAAAGACCTAGTACTCCAGCTCCAATAAGCAGAACAAAGCGCAAAATTGTGCCAACATCGATCAGAGGAGGCACAATAAATGTAGCGACAGCTGTGAGGGCGATAACGATCACCATGGCAGGTCCAATTAGACCTGCAGATACGGCAGCCTGTCCGATCACCAGAGCACCTACGATATTTACTGCCTGTCCTAATGAGCGCGGCATTCTGATGCTGGCCTCCCTCAAAATTTCAAAAATTATGATCATTATCAATGCTTCTATAAATGCCGGAAAGGGTGTTCCCTCCCTCGCAGCAGCCATGGAGATGAGCAGGGGGGTTGGGATCAGTTCCTGGTCAAAGCTGCTCAAAGCCACAAAAAATGCCGGAGATAAAGTGCTCAGTGCAAAGCTGATGTATCTGATCCACCTCGTTAAGGTGCCAAAATAGGGGTGGACATAGTAATCTTCAGAAAGCTGGAAGCTCTCAATAAAAAGCATCGGCACAGTGAGTACAAAGGGTGTGCCATCCACCAAAATGGCAACTCTCCCCTCCAATAGTTTGCCTGCCACCTTATCTGGTCTTTCACTGTTTGCTATAGTTGGGAAGGGGGAAAAGGGATTGTCATCGATAAACTGCTCAATATAACCGGATTCGAGGATGGCATCTGTTTCAATGTTTTTTAAACGAAATATGACATCATCAATCAGGGAGTCCTGGGCAACCCCTTTGATATAAGCGATAGTGATGTCCCTTTTTGTTCTTTTGCCAAGCCTCAGATTATAGAAAGTGAGATCTGGGTCGCGAATAGTGCGGCGCAGTAAGGCAGTGTTTGTCCGAATGTCTTCCGTAAAACCCACCCTTGGGCCGCGCACAACCTGTTCTGTATCCGGTTCTCCAAGAGTTCTTTTTTCCCAACCCTTGACATCCATAACCAGTGCACCGGCAGAACCGTCCACCAGGAGCACTGCTTTCCCTTCCAGAACCTTGGAAACAACATCCCCAAAATCCTTTTGCTCGCTGATACTATCAATAAATATAAAACTATCTTTCAGCTTATTTAGTGTGCTAGATAGTGGTGTTTGTGACTGCGTCATCAATGGACGCAGAATATCATCATTAATCTTCTTTTTATCCACCAGACCGTCGAGGAAAATCAGTGCTGCATCTTTTTTCCCTCTAGCAATTTTGAACTGACGGATGGTAACATCACTGCTTTCCCCTAATATCTGACGGAACAGTTTTATGTTTTTGTTGAGGTTAGGGGTCAGTTTATGTGCTTGATGTTTATTGTTTTGAATTTTCTTTTTTTCATTGAGCACAAATGATAGATTGCGGAGTTTGCGCAAAAATTTAAGCATCTATTTTCCTCCTTGCTGTTGATTATTAGGATGGGGGTTTGCGCAAGGGGATAATGATATTTGTGTAGAAAATGTATAATAAGGTTCCTCCAAGGAGAATCAGTAGCAGGACAGCCAGTATTTTTTCCATCATAGGAGATATCCCCCTTTTTTCTGTTATTGCTTTATTAATGTAACCAAAAGGGTGGTGTATTTATTCCCTTTAACATCCTTCTAGCAAGAAGTTTCCTACATTTTTAGGTGGGGGATGACCTTGGGTGCCTGTCACCGTGAGAAACAGAGTGGTCAAAACTAAATAGATATAACAGTGACAGGCACCTTTAGGGCCGAAAATTGGCATTTTCCTGAAAATTAACTTGACTAACAAAAAAAGCGATGCTATTATTGCTACGTA
>CAZZEY010000118.1:0-5109 GCA_964653445.1 uncultured Syntrophaceticus sp.
GCCAAGAGAACAGGTTTTGACGATGACCTGATCAGCGGTCTTACAGGAATAGAACAGATTGAGATCTTAAAATTGCGTGAAAAACATGGGATCACTCCTGTTTATAAGAAGGTAGATACCTGTGCAGCAGAATATGAGGCTGCTACCCCTTATTATTATTCTACATATGAACAGGAGAATGAAGCTGTTCCAACTGACAGGTGCAAAGTGCTTGTAATCGGAGCAGGGCCCATCAGGATTGGACAGGGAATAGAGTTTGACTACTGTTCTGTTCAATCTGTAAGAGCTTTACAATCTGAAGGGATCGAGGCTTTGATTATTAATAATAACCCAGAAACAGTGAGCACAGACTTTGATACAGCGAACCGGCTTTATTTTGAGCCTCTTACACTGGAGGATGTGCTCCATGTGGTAGATTTAGAAAAGCCGGATGGGGTTGTTGTTCAATTCGGGGGACAGACAGCCATTAACCTGGCTGGTTCTCTACACAGAGCTGGTGTCAAGGTATTGGGCACCTCTGTGGATAAGATTGATGAGGCTGAAGACCGGGATCGTTTTGAAAAACTGGTGGATCAGCTGAAAATTCCTGTACCTCCGGGGCGTGGAGCCACATCTTTGGATGAAGCACTGGCAGTTGCCCGGGAGATCGGTTTTCCTGTATTGGTTCGCCCTTCCTATGTTTTAGGAGGCCGGGCCATGGAGATTGTATATAATGAGTATGATCTAGCTGATTATGTGGAATCTGCGGTTTCGGTTTCTTTGAATCACCCAATCTTAGTGGATAAATATTACCAGGGACAGGAGTTGGAGGTTGATGCCATCAGTGATGGTCAGGATGTGCTGATCCCCGGTATTATGGAGCATATCGAAAGAGCAGGTGTCCATTCAGGGGACAGTATTGCGGTTTATCCGGCTCAGATCGAAGAAGAAGTAAGGGAGAAGATTATTGATTACACAATAAAACTAGCTAAAGAATTGGAAATTAAGGGGCTGCTTAATATCCAATTTGTTTACTACCAGGGACAGGTTTTTGTTCTGGAGGTAAACCCAAGAGCCAGCAGGACCGTTCCCTTTATGAGCAAGATCACCGGAATCCCGATGGTGAGTTTGGGTACCAGAGTAATGCTGGGGAAGACACTGAAAGAGATGGGATATAGGAGCGGATTGGTACAGCCCAATTCCTTGGTGGCAGTAAAAGTGCCCGTTTTTTCCTTTGGTAAACTGAGTCAGGTGGATATCTATCTGAGTCCTGAAATGAAATCAACAGGAGAAGTGATGGGAGTTGATTACTCTGTTCCGCGGGCCCTCTATAAAGGACTCCTAGCATCAGGCAGTTCCATTCCTCTTTCAGGTGAGATTTTGGTGACCATTGCCGATCGAGACAAGGAAGAGGCGCTCTCTATCATTAAGGGTTTAAAGGAGATGGGGCTGAGTTTTGTGGCCACACCAGGAACAGCACGCTTTTTGCAGAAACACGGAATAACGGTGAAAGAGGTCAACAAAATAGAAGCAGGTTCACCCCATGTGATAGATCTGATCAACTCCGGGAAAGTAGGTTCTGTGATTAATACCCACAGCGGTGGAAGAGGAGCAGTTAGGGATGGTTTTCATATTCGGAGGGCTGCGGTGGAACGGGGTATCCCCTGTCTCACCTCTCTGGATACAGCCAGAGCGATGATCGACTGTATAGAGTTTGCGAAAAGCAGTCAAAATGTTGCTGTCATTTCCCTGGACGAGTATACTGCGGATGTTTTTGAATGATCGGATGGTTTTTCGTCTATCTTCGGGATATAAATTATGGAAGAATAATAAACAGAAGTGGTGAAATGTTCCATGTACAAACAAGAAGGAGTAGAAAAAATGAACGGACCAGGTGAATTTACCTGCAGGGTGAATGGGCAGGTAAAAGTGGCCCCTGACCATTATCTAATTAAGCTGGACGCACCAGAGCTAGCCAGGAATGCATCCCCCGGCCAGTTTGCCATGCTGCGCTGTAGTGATGGGTATGACACCTTTTTACGCCGCCCTTTAGGCATCCACCAGGTTGACAAAAAAAATGGTCAGGTGTTATTTCTTTACCATGTCAGAGGGAAGGGGACAAACTGGCTATCTATGAGAGACAAAGGTGATATGGTCTCCCTATTAGGCCCTCTGGGACGGGGTTTTACCTGCAGTGATAGTTCTGGTAAGGGCCTAATTGTGGGCGCCGGTGTAGGGGTGGCCCCACTCCTTTTCCTTGCCTCTGAACTAGCTGTCCGCCAGTGGAAACTGGTTGTTCTCATGGGTGCCCGCAGTAAAGCGGGAATTCTGTGCGCTGATGCTTTTATGGAGTATGGTGAAGTGAAGATCGCTACAGAGGATGGTAGTTGTGGGATTCAGGGCACAGTAATGGACCTTGTGGGAAAAGAGTTGGAGAATTTAACATTTGACAGGGTCTTTTCGTGTGGTCCTTCTGCTGTATTAAAAGGTGTACAGAAAATGAGCAGAGCAAAAGGAATCCCTGCTGAGCTGTCACTGGATGAACGGATGGCTTGTGGGGTCGGGGCTTGTGTGGGGTGTGTTTGTCAGGGTGCTGATGGATCATACCTTAGGGTGTGCAAGGAAGGACCGGTCTTTCAGGCTGAGGAGGTGGTGCTTTAATGGCTGACCTCTCTGTGAATTTGGTGGGAATTGCTATGAAAAACCCGGTGATGTCGGCATCTGGAACCTTTGGATCAGGTGTTGAATATGCCAGTGTTTTTGATGTCAGTATGATGGGGGCACTGGTGACAAAAGGTCTGACTAGAGAACCCCGGGCAGGGAATAAGCCGCCACGCATCTGTGAAACCCCTGCCGGGCTCCTTAATGCTGTAGGACTTCAGAACCCAGGTGTTGAGTTTTTTATCAGTGAACTGCTCCCCGGTATGCTGGAGTTTGGGGTTCCAGTGATCGCAAATATTGCAGGCAGAACAGAGGAAGAGTTTGTTTATATGGCTGAGCGCCTCTCCAAAAAAGGGGTTGCAGGTTTGGAAGTAAATATCTCCTGTCCCAATGTGAAGACCGGGGGAATGGCACTGGGTACTGTACCCGATGTGGCAGCTGGAGTCGTGGAGGCTGTTACAAAAGCGGCTGATCTTCCGGTTATCGTCAAATTGACTCCCAATGTGACCGATATCAGAGAATTGGCTGCAGCTGTAGCAGAAGCAGGTGCAGATGCCATTTCTTTGATCAATACACTGGTGGGTATGGTGATCGATGTGGAGCAAAGGATACCAGTATTGGGCAATTGTGTTGGTGGGTTGTCGGGCCCTGCTATCAGACCTGTCGGAGTGAGGGCAGTTTGGGAAGTATCTCAAGTGGTGGATATACCTGTGGTCGGAATGGGAGGTATTACTACCGGAAGGGATGTTTTGGAATACATTATGGCCGGCGCTTCGGCTGTGGCTGTGGGTTCTGCCTTTTTCCATGACCCGTTGGCTGCTGTAAAGATTATCAAAGAACTGGATGAATACTGTACTGAACATGGGGTGGAAAAACTGCAGGATCTAGTTGGAGCGGCCTGGAAAGAAAAGTAGATGGAAGGAGATATAGATGCAGGCAAAAGATAGATTGATTGTGGCACTGGATGTTCCTGAAAGAGAAAAGGCTTTGGAATTGGTAGATTCTCTTCATGACTGCTGTGGTATGTTTAAAATAGGTTTAGAGCCCTTCTGTAATTTTGGTCCCTCTTTTGTAGAAGAGATTCAGGAGCGAGGGGGAAAGGTCTTTTTAGACCTGAAGTTTCATGATATCCCCCGTACAGCTGCTCAGGCAGGGCGTGCTGCCGTTAGATTGGGTGTTGAGATGTTTAATGTTCACGCTGCCGGCGGCCGTGAAATGATGAAGGCTGTTGTGCAGGCTGTGAGAGAAGAAAGCGAGGGGAAGAAGACCCCCAGGATATTGGGTGTTACTGTACTGACCAGTCTTGGGTCAGAGGAATTGCATAAAGACCTGGGAGTGAACAGGTCACCCCTGGACCAGGTGGTCTTTTGGGCAAAAGCAGCCGAGGAATGCGGGCTCTCGGGTGTTGTTGCCTCTCCCAGGGAGATCACGGCGATCCGTGATCATTTAAGTAGAGAGTTTCTCATTGTTACACCAGGTATCAGACCTGCTGGAGCAGAAACCGGTGATCAAAAGCGGATCAGCACACCTGCTGATGCCGTAAATGCTGGGGTGGATTATATTGTGGTGGGGCGTCCTATAATAAAGGCACAGGACCCCCGTCAGGCAGCTTTAGATATTGCACATGAGATGGAGGAGGCAGTAGAATGAATCAACAGGAATTAATCGCGGTTTTTAAGGAGCGGGGTGCGCTGCTGGAGGGCCATTTTCGTTTAACCTCAGGGCTGCACAGCAACCGTTATATACAGTGTGCCAAAATTTTGATGTATCCTGAATTGGCTGCACAGCTGTGCAGTAAGATTGCTGATAATTTCAAAGAACAGAATGTAGAGTTAGTGGTTGTACCTGCCATCGGGGGGATAGTTGTTGCCCAGGAGGTAGGTCGAGCCCTGGGAGTTAAAGCGATTTTTTCGGAGCGGGTAGAGGGAAAAATGACCCTACGCCGTGGGTTTGAGATCAACAGTAAAGAGAGAGTTGTGGTAGTGGAGGATGTTGTAACAACCGGCGGTTCCACCAAAGAAGTGATTAATCTGGTTAAGGAACATGGTGGAGTAGTTGTTGGGGTTGGTTCTCTGGTAGACCGCCACAGTGGAGAGCTGGATTTTGGTGTGCCATTTTATCCGCTGCTCAAACTTGATATAGCAACATATTCTCCTGATGACTGTCCATTATGCCGGGAGGAAATTCCGGTTGTAAAACCCGGGAGTAGGAAAAGTTAGTCGTTGGTGGTTAGTCGTTGGTCGTTGGTGTTCGGTCATGTTCGGTCAAGACATGGGTAACACAAATGGTTCAACACATAGTTGACACTCCACAATAATTATAGATGAAACTATCTGACAGGAGGTTTTAGGATTAGGCCATGAAGGTCTTGCCTGAAGAAATAGGCAGATTTTCATGGCTTTTATGTTTGTAGTCTCTCGGAAACAAACCTGTAAATGGTAGTAACTGGGGGGCAGCAAGTAACAAAAA
>CAZZEY010000119.1:0-5106 GCA_964653445.1 uncultured Syntrophaceticus sp.
CTTTATTTACCATCCATCATATACCAGACATCTTATTCAACAACATGTGGTTGGCGAAAAAGCCGCAGGTTATTATATTAAACATAAGTTTGAATATTCCTCTTTTAAATAATGGCATATTATGTAAGAAGATGGGTGAGAGTGAGTGAAGTGGGTATAGAACAAGGAGAAATAATCAAGCCAGATAAGATTTCATCACACCTTTGACATAAGCCTGTGTTTCCGGGTAAGGGGGAACACCTTTATATCTGCGCACTGCGCCACTGCCCGCATTATAAGCAGCTAACGCCAACTTTAGGTTTCCATCAAACTCATCAAGTTTTTGTTTTAGATAACGGGTACCTGCCATGATATTTTGTTCAGCATCAAAGGGATCGGTAACCCCCAGCGATCTAGCAGTTGCCGGCATGAGCTGCATCAACCCCTGAGCACCACATGGGGAAACCGCCTGTGGGTTGAATGATGATTCCTGTCTGATTACAGCCTTGATAATCTGTTCATCAATACTGTATCTCTCACTGGCCTGCTTGATGACCTCACTGAATGACTGCTCCCCACTTTTTTCGCCGCCGATCCTAATCCTTTCAGCTGATATGCTGCGGGACAACAGCGCAGATAAGGATTCAAAAAGGCGGAGCAGAGCAAATCTGCTGAACAAATTGGACCAAGAACTCAAAATAACCAGCCCCTCCCATACAGCTCATTTATTATCATCATAGCAAAAATTGTCTCTCTGAACAACCACCGATCAGTGGTCGTTAGTGGTTGGGCCAAGAATACAGGTGCCTGTCACCGTTCTATCTGTTTATTATAAACCTGTTTCTCACGGTGACAGGCACCTAAGGTTGGATAAGTCGTTAGTGGTCAGTAGTTGGAATAGAAGGAATTCGCCAAGCGAATTCCAACGAAACCAACGACTAACTACTCAATATATACACCTTCACCTTTCGCTTACCCCATTCATAGCACTCTTTGGCGGTCTCCAGAAAGACATCGATCCTGTTTCCTTTGATCAGCCCACCTGTATCCACTGCCCTGGCATAACCATAACCCTCCACATAGAGTTCAGTGCCCAAAGGGATCACTTTGGGGTCAACAGCTACCCCTCCTACATAGGGCATAACACCTGAAGCAGTAGGGTTGCCTGTGTGGGTATAGGCTGTTGCTGTCATATTCAGAACACGCTTGTTCTCTAAAGAGACCCCACGGGAAGCCCGCTTATTATTAGATCTCACACCTGTAGCTATGATCCTAGGAACAGGCTCCTTAATCACTTCACTACCCAGTTCCTTTTTTTCGACTACTTCACCATTTTCAGTAGTCACCATGTACTTTTTCAATAAAATGCCCTCCTGTCCAGCCTGCCTGATACGTGTTTTGCCGGGAGTAAGAGTGTTATCCTGTACACTTTCCACAGAATAAGGTGTTTTTTCCCTTTCGGTAACGATCTTGGTGTTCACCCGGATCACCACAATTTCCGGTATTTTACTAGAAGCAGTATCAAATCTAACCTCTACCCGATCATTTGGCCCTAATTCCACACCCGCATCCTGCAGAATATCCACGAGGCACGGCAGGGTGGTTCTGGAAACCACTGATGTTCCATCAACCACAACTTTGATGGGAGTTTCCTCGAGGGTCTGCACAAACAACCCTTCACCCTTTCTGTAGCCTAAGGTAAACCGGACGGTGTTATTGTTTTCTGTTTCAACTGGGTTAACAAAAAAGTCCTGCCAGACGGCTCCATGTGCAGCCACAGGCCCTGTCAAAGCTCCACTGAACTGAATAAAGAACACCAGCATAAGCATTCCCACTGCTGTACAGAGAGCATTTTTTTTCGGTCTGCGGTTTTTTTTCACACCTGGCATTGCAAGTAATTCCAGTTTGGTCACATTAACCTCCCCCTGTGAGATGGTGATGTAACCATTATTTCCCTTATACTGGATTTTATAACATTGTATTAACCACCAAAAAACACAGGCATCCTGGTGCCTGTGTTTTAGGTGTTCGATATACTTTGTTAGTATAAACTAAACATTTATACCCTGTCCCTGGAATGAGACAAAATTATCCCAAAAAATCAAATACTAAAAAAATCTTTCGCGCTGGCGGTCGTGACCGCTGCTATTTCCTCAGGAGAGACATCCTTAATCTTGGAGAGTTCTTCCACCACCGCGGTCAGGTAAGCAGGTTCATTGCGCTTACCACGCCAGGGTTGGGGAGCCAGGTAGGGACCATCTGTTTCCAATAAAATGCGCTCCAATGGGACATTGGATACCGCATCTTTAAGTTCTTTGTTTTTGGGATAGGTCAGTGTTCCGCCAATACCCAGTAGATAACCTCTCTCAAGGCAGATATCCGCTATCCTTCGATCCCCGGAAAAGCAGTGGATGACCACCCCTTTAAGCCCTGTAAAATCTTTCAGAATAGAAAGAACTTCATCATGTGCCTCCCGGTCATGGATAATAACAGGAAGGTTTAATTCCCCTGCTATTTCCAGCTGTTTTCTAAAAACACTCACCTGGCATTCAGGTGGTGAAAAGTTGTAATGATAATCCAGCCCGATCTCACCCCAGGCCACCACCTTTTTGTGTTCAGACAGGATACGCAGCCCATCCCAGGTACGGGGCACTACATCCTTGGCGTCATGGGGATGAACCCCTACGGCAGCATAGATTACAGAGTGCTCTTCTGCCAGGGAAACTGCCTGACGGGAAGTGGTAAGGTCTGCACCCACACAGACCATTTTTAATACACCGGCATCATGTGCTCTTGTCAGAACAGCTTCCAAATCACCGGAAAATTTAGCATCATTCAAATGAACATGAGAATCAATAATACCAACTGACATCCTTTCACCCCCGTATAAATTACATTACCGGGGGTCAGAACTTCCGGAATTAATCCAGCTCATTCCAACCGGCCGGTTTTGGATCCTGTGCTGTCAACCCGGCGAATATAAACAAACAGGTTGATTTAACAGCTATTTAACACTGCTGCCCGGGGGAACATCTTTATCCACAGTAATGACCCCCAGCTCTTTGCCTTTACTGGCAGCTAGAATCATACCGTAAGAGGTGACTCCCCGCAGTTTAGCCGGTGCCAGGTTGGCTACAATCACCACCGACTTTCCGACCAGAGATTCGGGGGTGTAATGCTGGGCAATACCCGCCACAATGGTCCTTGTTTCAGCTCCCAGATCAACCTCTAGCTTTAACAGGCGGTCCGCGCCTTTAATCTTTTCTGCGCTCTTCACAAGGGCGACCCTCAGGTCCACACGGGCGAATTCTTCTATAGTAATTTGGGGTTTACCCTCTAAAGCCTTTTCCTTGCTCTCTTTTGGTTTCTTTTCAGCAGCTTTCTTCTTTGCTTCCTCTTTGCTCTTCAACTCTTCTTCACTTTCCCCCATAATGCGTGGGAAAATACCTGGACCCGGCTCGACCCGCAAGTTTGTAGGCATTTTACCCCAGTCTTCAGTGCTGTCCCAGTTTTGCAGTTCAGGGCGATTAGTAATACTAAACTGCGCAAAAACACGCTCAGGAAAAACAGGCATAAAAGGGGCACACCAAATGGTCAGAATGCGTACCGCTTCACTGAGGTTGTAGAGAACGGTCTCGAGTCTCTCTTTTTTGCCGGGGTCCCGGGCCAAATTCCATGGGGTTGTTTCATCAACATAGCGATTGGCTCTGCGCACCAAACGCCAGATGGCCGCCAGGGCATTGCTGAAATCCATGCGCTCCAACTGCCGTTCTAACTCCTCTTTTACCTCCCGGGCACAATTAATCAGATCATTATCTGGCGCTTCAACAGGGCCAGGTGCAGCCAGAACACCTCCCTGGTATTTCTTGATCATGCCCAAAGTGCGGCTGATCAAGTTGCCCAGGTCATTTGCCAGATCAGTATTGATCCTGTTGATCATGTCATCCTCACTGTAATAGCTGTCCCCACCAAAGGGGAGTTCCCGCAAGAGGTAGTAGCGCACAGCATCCACCCCATAGCGGTCAATTAGTACCAAGGGATCCACAACATTCCCTTTGGACTTGGACATCTTACCCCCTTCAAGCAGCAGCCAGCCGTGGCCGAAAATGGTGCGCGGCAGGGGAATGCCTGCAGCCATCAATACAATCGGCCAGATCACTGAATGAAACCGGACAATATCCTTTGCCATGAGGTGAACCGTATGCGGCCAGTAGTGCTCAAAACGCTGATCCCCTTCCTGCCATCCTAAAGCCGATAAATAGTTGACCAGAGCGTCAAACCAAACATAAACCACATGATCAGGCGCAAAGGGAACCTGGATCCCCCATTTGAAGCTCGTCCTGGAGACACAGAGATCATCTAATCCACTCTTGATGAAATTAACCATTTCATGACGGCGGGAGACGGGTTCAATAAAGCCCGGATTCTCCTCAATATATTTCAAAAGTCGGTCCTGATATTTGGAAAGCCTGAAAAAATAGCTCTCTTCTTTGACAGGCTCCACCGGCCGGCCGCAGTCCGGGCAGTTGCCGTCAACAAGCTGGCGTTCCAGCCAAAAGGTTTCACAAGGGGTGCAGTAAAGACCCTCATAATATGATTTATAAATATCCCCCTGATCATAAAGCTTTTGAAAAAGAGCCTGAACAGCCTTTTCATGGCGGGGTTCTGTGGTGCGGAGAAAGTCGTTATTTGTAATCAGTAATTTTTTCCACAATTCCTGAAAGGACTCAACAATCTGATCCACATAACCCTGTGGATCCATTCCCCGTTCAGCAGCCTTTCTCTCGATCTTCTGGCCATGTTCATCTGAACCTGTCAGAAAGAAAACATCATAGCCGCGCATCCTCTTATAGCGGGCCATGCAATCTGCCGCCACAGTTGTATAAGCATGGCCGATATGCAGTTTATCACTGGGATAATAGATCGGTGTTGTTACATAATAAACTCGATCATTCATCGTTTCACCTGGTGATGCCTTTTCTTCTATCACAGGTTTAACTCCTTTCATGGTAAATATCTAAAAATTTATTATACCAAAAAAGTACTCACCCCGCCATTTTTAGAAACATATAAAAAATTTTATATATTTTTCAAAACAGGGGTTGACTGTTAATGGAAAAGCTGGTA
>CAZZEY010000120.1:0-5091 GCA_964653445.1 uncultured Syntrophaceticus sp.
GGACTGCGCAAGTATAGGCTTGCGTTTTTTTATTTTCCCATATACTCTCATGAAGGGGTTTTTGCTGGCATCAGCAAAGGGATATGGTAAAATAACTACAGATGGCAGATTTAAGGGGTTACAGGAAGGTGGTAAAGAATAGTGGGATAAACAGGATGCCTCTGCTGGCGGCACTTGCCAGACACAAAGGTGAAGGATATGTCAGCTTCCATACACCGGGGCATAAACAGGGGGCAGGAACTCTCAAAGAATGGCGTAGGCTATTAGGGGATAGTGTTTTTCAGCTGGATCTGACAGAACTGCCGGGACTGGATAATCTCCAGGATCCCCAGGGAGTTATTAAAGAGGCCCAGCAGCGGGCTGCTGATTATTTTGGTGCAGGGGAAACATTCTATTTGGTAAATGGCACCACTGCTGGAATTCTTACTGTGCTGCTGGCCGAAAGCAAACCTGGAAGCAGAGTGGTGCTGCCTCGGGCAAGCCATCAGGCAGTGATCCACGGTTTGATCTTAAGCGGTGCACAGCCGGTTTATCTACCTGTAGGGTTTCATCCGAGGCTTGGGCTGCCGGGTCAGGTTGAGACCTGCCAACTGGAAAGGTGTCTGTCTTTGGAAGATGAGCCACTGGTTGTGCTGCTGCACCCCAATTACTACGGCCTGGTCGGAGAACTGCAGGAGCAGGTAACAACAGCACACAATAAGGGTTGTGTGGTGCTGGTTGATGAAGCCCATGGGGCACATTTTGTAACAAGTGATCTTTTCCCTGTTACTGCACTTGAGGCAGGGGCGGATTTCGCTGCCCAAGGTGCCCATAAGGTGTTGGGTGCGTTTACCCAGGCAGCATTTCTCCACTGCAGAGAGAGAAGTGACCATCAGATAAAGGATGTGCTGCGGGTGATTCAGTCAAGCAGTCCCTCCTATTTGCTGATGGCTTCTCTGGATGCTGCCCGCTGTCAGTGCCAGCAGGAGGGGGAGCAGTGGGCCGCCGCGGCGCGTTTTGGTCAGGATTTGCGCCAAGAAATATCCCTGATACCGGGGCTTTTTGCCCCAGGGGATGAGGTGCTGGAGGTACCCGGTGTTTGTGGTTATGACCAGACCCGGCTGATCGTCAATGTTAGGGGCTTAGGGATCACAGGGTTTGAGGCTGCAGATTGGTTGGGCTACAGGAAAAGAATACTTGTAGAGATGGCTGATCTTGATAATGTGGTTTTGATTTTGGGGCCAGCCAGTATAGAATATGGTGCTGTTTTGCAGGAGGGTTTTTCTGCTCTGGCTGCGGCCTGTTCAACCAGAAATGGGAAAAGGGGTTCACTTCCCATATATCGGGAACTGCCCATCCCTCAGCAGGTGCTGACACCAAGGGAAGCTTTTTTAGCTGCATCATCTTATGTGTCCTGGGATAGTGCATTGGGTAAGATTGCTGCTGAAGTGATTACCCCTTATCCACCCGGAGTACCGGTGCTCTGCCCAGGGGAGAGGATCGATAGTGAAACAATTGAGTTTTTACAGGAGTGGGAAAGTGCCGGTGGCAGTTGGCCGGGCCAGAAAAGAGGCATGATCAGGATTGTAACAGGGAGTTGAGCTGGTGGAATATTCAGGGAAGTTGATTGTATTTGAAGGGCCAGATGGAGCAGGAAAGACCACCCAGATCAGGCTGGCAGTGGAGCGGCTGCAGAATCAGGGTTATTCCGTGGTAATGGCCAGAGAGCCTGGGGGGACACGACTGTCAGAAGCTATTAGACAGGTACTCCTGGACCCGGATAACAGGGAAATGTCTCCGGTTACTGAGGCTCTGCTTTATGCAGGGGCGCGCTCTCAACTGGTGGCTGAAGTGATCATACCGGCGTTGACTGAAGGAAAGATAGTTCTGTGTGATCGTTTTATTGACTCCAATCTAGTCTACCAGGGCTTCGGAAGGGGTCTTGATTTGGAAATGCTGCGGCAGGTTAATAGGTTTGCGTTAGATAGATTGGGAAAGTTCTGCACTATTTTGCTTGACCTTCCCCCTGAAGAGGGGCTGAAACGGGGAAAAGAGAGGAAAAAGGACCGGTTGGAACAGGAGGATCTCGCCTTTCACCAGCGGGTGTGGGAGGGATATCAGTATATAGCAAGGGCCTGCCCGGACAGAATCAGGGTTGTTGATGCTGCAGCTGAGCTTGATGCCGTAAAAGAGCAGATCTGGGGGTATATATCTGCTTTTATCACTGGTAGGGATCAGGGAGGTTGTTTTTAAGGGGGTTAGAGAATTGAAGGTCTGGGGTGACAGCCTGGTAGAAGGCCAACTTAAAGAGGATCTGTGCAGTGGATCTATCGCACATGCCTATCTGATGTCTGGCCGCTCTTCAGAAGAAAAAAAAGAAATAGTGATGTTTTTTGTTCAAGGCCTGCTTTGCCTGGATCATGAGGATGGTCACCCCTGTGATTCATGTGTCTCCTGCCGTGCCTGGCTGCATCAGGCACACCCAGATTACCACTACCTGCAGCCAGAGGGCGCTTCTCTAAAGATGGAACAGGTGCGCTTATGGCAATCATTTTTCAGGTACAGGCCCAATTTGGGGAGACACCAGGTTTTTTTATTAGAGCAGCCAGAACTGCTGACCGCATCCGCGGCCAACAGTTTGCTGAAAATTCTGGAGGAACCCCTTCCAGGAACAGTTTTTCTGCTGGTAACAGGGGATGAGCGTTCCCTTCTTCCTACTATTGTGTCCCGCTGCAGAGTTGTTTACTTCAAGAGCAGTGGAGAGAAACTAAAGGGAGAGCCGGGTGACGACATCCAGGAGGTTGACCGGTTTTTGGGAATAGTGCAAAAAGGTACTCCGGCAGAACTGCTCAAAGAGGTGCGGCTTTTGGGCTCAGAGCGGAGCACTGCCCGAAGTTTGTTAAAAGGGATATTAACAGTGTTAGAGCAGGAATACCGCCTTCAGCGTACTGGACACAAGGGAGATACCCTAGTTGTCTGTTTGCGCTTGGTGCTTGAGGGAGTGCGGCAGTTGGAGGAAAACGCGTCTGTACCCCTGGTGTTGAGTCTGACCCTTTATCAGTTACAGAGGGAAGTGCAGAAGCAATATTGCTTTGGAAAGTAGGGATGAAAGTGGATGAAGATCAGGAAATCTGTGAGTTTAAAGAGGATACAGGTGTAAAGCTGCCGGAGAGCGGTACTGTTACTGTTGTAGGGGTGCGCTTTCGCCCGGCGGGAAAGATATACTTTTTTAAAACAGGGGAAGAAGAACTGCAGCCTGATGACCAGGTTATTGTGCAGACCATAAGAGGGATTGAAGCAGGTACTGTTGTGGTTGGCCCAAGGGAAATGCCTGTGGAAGAGATTGTTCCCCCTTTGCGTGAGGTGATCCGCAAAGCTACAGCAGATGATCTTCAAATCATTGAAGAAAATAAGCGGCGTGCCCTAGAAGCCTTTGATATATGTGAGCAGAAGATAGCGGAGCATGGGCTGCCCATGAAGTTGATCGATGTGGAATTCACTCTTGATGTAGGAAAAATACTCTTTTATTTTACTGCAGATGGCAGGGTTGATTTCCGTGAACTGGTCAAAGACCTGGCAGCCATTTTCAAGACTCGCATCGAACTGCGGCAGATCGGTGTCAGGGATGAGGCCAAATTGCTCGGTGGAATTGGCCCCTGCGGCAGGGAACTCTGCTGCTGTACCTGGTTGGGGGATTTCGAACCGGTCTCTATCCGTATGGCTAAGGGCCAGAATCTCTCCTTAAATCCCAGTAAGATCAGCGGGGTCTGCGGCCGCTTGATGTGCTGCCTTAAATATGAAAATGAGTGCTATGACTGCTGTGAGCAAAAAACTAAAGCCATTGATGAGGTTGAGGAAGATGACGAGATAGAAGAGGTAGGGGAGCAATAATGGGCAAGCTTTATCTCTGTGCCACACCTTTAGGAAACCTGGAGGATATCACCCTGCGCGTCCTTTCAGTATTGAAGCAGGTTGATCTTGTTGCTGCTGAAGATACTCGTCATACCCGCAAACTCCTGGCCCACTACGGAATAGATGCCAAAACCACGAGCTATCATCAGCACAATGAACGGGAAAAGGCTTCTGTTCTGCTGGCTGAACTGGATAAGGGGTGTGAGATTGCCCTGGTGAGTGATGCAGGCACACCTGGGGTTTCAGATCCGGGGTACCTATTAGTGCAGCAGGTGCTTGAAGCCGGCCATGATGTAACTGTTCTGCCAGGCCCTTCTGCTGTTATTGCTGCACTGGTTGTATCGGGTTTTAAACCTTATCCCTTCTATTTTTTCGGATTCCTACCACGCAAAAAAGGGGAGCGGCAGGAGCGGCTCAAAGAGCAGGAGGAAAACCCGTGGACAGGTATTTATTATGAAGCACCTCACCGCCTCCAGGAAACACTGCATGCTTTCTGTACTGTATGGGGTGCTGAGAGAAGGGTGGCTGTGGTCAGAGAGCTCACCAAGCAGTTTGAGGAGGTTTATCGGGGTTCTTTTGCCAGTGCACTGGAGTATTTTTCAATAACCCCACCCAGAGGGGAGATCACTCTGGTTGTGGAGGGAAAAACAGAAAAAACAGCAGATCCTCAGTCAGTTGATCCAGAATGTATACGGGAAGCTGTGGATGCTTTGATTAAAGCAGGGGCAGATCTGCATCAGACCTGTAGGGCTGTTGGCAAAGCTTTGGGGTTGAGCAAAAGTCAGGTGTACCGTACCTACCATTCATAATATGAAGCTGAAAATAAAACCCCTCAAGAGGGGTTTTAGTCAACAACGGGGTATGGTTTTTTTAGATGTTAGTTCGAATCAACCTGCTTCTCGTGACATGTCTTTAAGGCATTCCTGGCAGATATTTTTTCCACGGAAATGTGTGATATTGTCGGCATTTCCACAGAAGATACAGGCTGGTTCATATTTTTTCAAGATAATCTTTTCTTGATCAACATAGATTTCCAGCGCATCTTTCTCTGCTATGCCTAAGGTGCGGCGCAACTCTATGGGGATTACTACTCTGCCGAGCTCGTCCACTTTCCTTACAACACCTGTTGACTTCATGATCCTCCCCCTCTCCCGTATATTCGACAAGATTCGCTAAGGAAAGCATACCAGCTTTACCATT
>CAZZEY010000121.1:0-5074 GCA_964653445.1 uncultured Syntrophaceticus sp.
GGTCATCATCCCTAAACTGCATTTCTGTCTTTTCTAATACCCCATCCCTTTCCACATAAACCTGTTTGGGGCCATTGACCATAACCTCAGACACACTGGGATCCCGCAAGAGAGGACTGATAGGGCCGAGATCGAAGACCTCATCCAGCAGTTCCTGCAGCAGCCGCTGCTGTTCTGCTCGGGGAAGAGTTATTCCCTTTTCCACCAGATGTTCATTTATAATATCTTTGATCTGTTTCTCTGACCGCTCCCGTTCCTCAGTTTCATCAGATAATTCCTGCTCCAGTTTTTCTACCACCCTCTGGTGCAGAGAAAATTTTAGATTCCAATAGGAGTTATCACGCGGTAAAACCTTATCCACACTGCCCCGTACTACTTGCCCTTCTTCCTGCAGTCGCTTGAGAAGTGACAAAGAAATCACCTCTTTTACCTAAATCTATTGGGTCAATGCGCTCAGCAGCCCACCCAATAACCGCCGTCCCTTTTTAGCTCCCCCTGCATTCTGCTCAGGGCTGACCACCTTCCGGGCAAGCTGCCGCAAGCTGTCTGCAACCCTGCTCTGGGGGTTGTTCAGTACAAATGGTTTACCCTTATTAACTGCCCCCACAACCACACGGCCATCACTGGGCAGCTGTGACACCAGTGAAACACCTAAGCTTCTCTCCACATCTCCAGGACCTATACCCAACTCAAGGGTTGCTCTGTTCAGAACAACCTTGACATTATCCTTGTGGTGCAGTGAGTCCAGCACCTCTAGACCCAATTTGATGTTTTTCAGTGTGGGTAGATCAAGGGATAGAATCAATAAAATCTGGTGGGCATAGTCCAAAGCCACCATACTGGGATCATTAAAAATCCCCGGTGTATCGATAATGATATAATCATAGGATTTCTGCAGCAGCTTAATCACCTTTTCCACATGCTCAGAGGTAACCATTTCCGCATACTCGGGACGGGAGGGTGCAGCCAGAACACGCACACCAGAACTGTGCCGCGTCAGATAGGCATCTAGAAGTTCCTCATCCAGGTGATTAAACTCTGCAGCCAGATCAGATATGGTCTGGCGTGGTGTCATATTAAGCAGTACAGCCACATCCCCAAACTGCAGATCAAGATCGATTATTGCAACAGAAAAACCGAATTCATGGGCAAGACTGACAGCCAGGTTTACTGCAATGGTTGATTTTCCTACACCACCTTTGGTGCTGAATACTGTAACAACCTGCCCCCTGGCGGCTTTCTGCTGGCCTAAAGCGATCTCCTGGATATTGACCTGCCTCCTCTGCTCCATGTCATAGACACGATAAATCGAGGAAATCAATTCATCACTGGTAAAGGGTTTGATGATATACTCCCTGGCTCCGGCAACCATTGCCTGGCGCAGGTATTCCTGCTCACCCTGGACAGACATAATAATAACAGCACATCCGTTTACCCGGCAGGATATGGCTTCAGTGGCTGCAATTCCATCCAGAACAGGCATATTGATATCCATTAAAACCACATCAGGCCGCAGCTTTTCCGCCTTACTGACCGCTTCCTCCCCGTTACGTGCTTCACCCACCACTTCAATACGGGGTTCGAAATTCAGCAGGCACCTGATATTTTCGCAAGTATCAGCCACATCATCAACTATTAGAACGCGGATTTTCTTCAATTCTTCCATCAAACCTCACCCCAATCTCCTAACAAGTGGAAGTATTACTCAACTGCCTGCTTTCAATAAACTTTTCAGTTCAAAGGGTACAACTGACTGTTTCTCATTGTCTCCCGGACCGCGCAGAGCGAACCTCACACTTCCCTCTTCATCGGCTAACATCAAAGCTTGTGCCTCCTTGAGTGTAACTGCCAGGGTAATTGTTTTAACTTCCTTTTGTACATCTTGACCCTCTTCCCTGGTCACCTTTATTTCCTTCCCTAAGGCAAGAACAGGTATATTCTGCAGCAGCACCACAGAATATGTAATATTCTTTCCCTGTTCTTCTACATTTGCCAAAACATCTATCTGGTCACCTGGTTGGATATGCCACCCCACTGCAGACACCTCATCCACAGCCACAGTAAAAGCCCTCTTACCCTGCGGAATATTGTAAACCAGTCCTGACTCGGTTTCCCCGGGTGCTACCACTCGCTCTGAGATCACTTGTTCACCAACAATAATTTGGTCTCTGGCGATCTTTCCTACCACATCATCAAGAGATGACGATGCCTGAGGGTGAATGGAACTAACAGGCACCTTCACCTGTTCCAGCATTTCCCTGCCAATAATAGTGTCTGCCGGTATATCTTTTATGGCACACACCACTTCAGCTTTTTCTGTTTGGTCAGCCTGTTCTATCAAATCCTGCAGATAAAGGTAACTGGCTCCTGCAGCCAGGAGTGCCATAATAACAGCTAACATGATCATCAGTTTTGGCCGCATATTGTATACCACCCTTGTTGGTCGATAGTCGTTAGTCGTTGGTCTTTGGTTTAAGGAGGCCTTAAACCGCTTGATGACAACTTTTTAGAAAATCAAAGGTTGTGAACTGCATTTTAAACTGTAGTGACGTGTCCTGTTTTGCAAAGTGAGTAATGAACTCAAACACCCTTATTGAATCAGTTTGACAGCATAGGCACCATAATCAGTGCCCCCTCCCAGTTCCCCAGATGAAACCATCCTCACAAAACGCCCGATCACATAGTTGTCCTTACCCTGCCCCTGGACACCCTCCAGGAAAAAGGCAGCAAAACCTCTGATCTCCACCTCTTTCGAGTTCACTGGCTTGATCACAGGGATAATCATCACCCGGGGGCAGTCCAGGTCAAAATTATCATGGGTGCACCCATTTTTGCACTGTTTGATCCGGTACTCAACACCCTGGGTTGTCGGCCCTGACATGTTACCAGATTCTGTTAATATCCGATCTCCTACCTGCAGCTTCATTTGGTAACCATGCTTTATACACTCCCTGTAATCATTGGCTCCACCACCCGGGTGATTATCAGGGTCCAGGGCACCATACCAACCGCATCTCCTGCCATCAGGGCCGGCCTTAGCAGGTCCACCGGCACCTTCTTTCAAAAAATACCGCTCTCCCATTTCCAGTTCCTGTTCTTCAATGCTGAACGGCACTATCCCAACTGCTCCGGTGAGAGGGGCTGTCAGGGCTGTGGCTTCAGCATTCACCTCCTGCTCTGTAAACCCCAGGACACGAGCAAAAAGAAACTGCACATCCCGGCGCGGCCTGACAGTAATCGACCTGTTGTCAGTGCTGATTTTCACATCCAAACATTCTTCAGCAACCCCATTAGCCCTTGAATAGTCCCTGGCTACAGCTTCAGCCAGCTCCGGCTGATCCGGAAGTTCCTGAGCACCTGCTAGGGCTGCCGCATCAGCTGTATTGATTAAATGATTCCTGCTGGTGTAAAGGAGGCCGATATCGGTTACAAAGGATGCACAGCCCAATAGCACAACCATCCCCAGAGCAACTAATACCAGTACAGCTCCCTGCTCACTGGTAATCATGTTCTTTAAGTTTACTACAAAGTTTTTAAACACATCGACACCCTCCTTATTCCACACGCATAACCACTGCCGCGGTCAAAGGGTAAGGGTTGGAAATAAATTCACCGATGACCGGGAATATAATAGGAGCACTATAATGCACCTCCACCTTGAGGCTGTCCCCTCTGCTGCGCTCCCCTTCAGACGGGTTTATCACAACCTCAAGTCGGGTGCTGTCGAGGTTCTCTGTGATGTGCTCCACTGTTTCCATAATTTCAGCATCACTGCCTCCAACCGTTCCGACCCGCACACCCTCCCGAGCTGCCTGAGTAATCACCTGATTATCTAAAAAAATAATACCAAACTGGACAATACCAAAAACCAAAAGCATCAGAATAGGGAGAACCAGGGCAAGTTCCAATAAAGCCTGTCCCTGCTGATCCCGACAGCAGCAGAACATCCCCTCACCCCCTTATCAAAAGAAGCTGTATAAATAAGCGGCAATAGTACCCAGAAAAATAGGCAACCCATAGGGGATAAAAGAACTGTAAGGTGTACGCTCCAAAAGAAGCAGAGCCCCCCTGCTTCCCCCTCCCCTTAGTAAAACAGCCACAGCCATGCCCAGTCGCTTCAAGGCTGACAGCAGCTTAGACTGCCATAATAGTACCAATAGAGCGAGCACACCCCCGATTAAGGCAGTACCTAAAGCTGTATAAACAGCAAAAAGGGGGCCTTTCAGCGCCCCCACCGCTCCCAATAACTTGACATCACCCGCTCCCAGTCCGCCCAGGGCGAAAGGCACTAAAAAGAGCAGAATACCTGTGATGAGGCCAGCAATACTTGTCCTCATTCCTGGCAGCCCAAGATGAGCAGTATTCAAAATAATTCCCGCTGCAACAGCTGGAAATAGAACTTTGTTATAGATCTTCCTCTCCCGTAAATCAGTAATCAGACAGGCTAGGATTACTATAAAGAGAACAAGATCCGCCAGGGCTGCTACCACTAGCTCCCACCTGCTTTCAGCAAACTTCACATCCCACTTCATACTTCAACTTCCCAACCAACCGGGGCCATTACCCGCTTTTCGAAAATAAACGAACTGAAAAATTAATTGTGTTCAGGGAAAAAACTCACACTAACCATATAACCAGATAAGCAATTGTTTTCATGACTTAAAAGCAAGATCTAAAAATAATGCTTATTATTAGCCTTCACTCGGAGTAACGGTAAGCTTTTCTTTTACATTTTCAAAGATCTCGCTAAGTTGACCTCCCAACGCTCCTAGTGCTACAATCGCAGCTATAGCCACTAGTGCCAAAATCAAACCATACTCCGCCATACCCTGTCCCTCTTCTTCACGGAAAAACCTTTTTACAAAATCCACTAACTTTTCCTCCCTCCATTATTTTTGCCCTGCCCTGGGCCTGCTGGGACTTCGCGGATTTTCAACCATATTTTATGAAATCCTATGAAAATTGTAGTGAATTTTGGCAAAATTTAATATCCAGCAATGGTCACGATTTTTAAAGGTATTCTGTCCCGATCAATCCCCCGGACTGCAGTCCTTATGATGGGACATCTAGCCAT
>CAZZEY010000122.1:0-5050 GCA_964653445.1 uncultured Syntrophaceticus sp.
GTAAATTTGCCAGTAGATTTGCTGTAGCCAAAGCAATCTCAGACCTGTTCATCAACCACCTGGAAGCAAATTATATCAAGGATTATATTGAAGATATATATCATTACTGTTCTCCCCAGGACCGCTTTGAAATTGTGAGTGTTACTCTTGAAACTCTTGAAAAATTAAAAATAATTCGCAGAAACAGGATTTTGCAGAGTGTTTTCGATTATTTAGCTGAAAATCAGCTCATCAATATCGAAGGTTTTGTGCGTTTTCGCCTCCAGAGCTATTGGGCACAGCTGCGCCGCATTGTGAAAAGAACTGGAGAGGAGTTTTTAGCTGCAAAAGATTATCTGGAATTTGTGCGTTTGCTGCGCTGTTTTATTGAAATGCAGGAATCCAAAATCGATGAGGTGCACATCTTTATTTCTCCGGATGGTACCTTTTTTATTTGTGATAAAAAGGGGCATGTTATCAGAAGAGAGTATATCCGTACCCCATCACTGTCTGTGATAGACGGGGAGTTCAACTATAAGGATTACCTGTTGAGCATGCTGATCACACTGGTACCGGAAACCATTATTTTTCACGTTTCGGACCCCATCTGGGAATGTGACCCCCTGCGTACCATTCAACAGGTATTTGAAGAACGGGTTGTTCGCTGTCCTGGCTGTGAAAGGTGTCGTCATTTACAGAGCAGTAAAAAGTCATAACTCATTGACAATAATCGTTAAGTTGCGTATAATGCAGCCAAAAGTAATTAGTGAAACGTCAACAGGACGAGTACCTTGATACCTACCTCAAGAGAGGAGGCGCCGCGGCTGAAAGCACCTCCGGTAACAGGGTCAAGGGAAGACCAACCTGTATTTATTTGATTTCGTTCGGTTGCACACCGTTATATGTGCCAACGAGGTGAGCGAGTTTTTCGTTAATCGGGGTGGAACCGCGGGAGGATCCCGTCCCCTTTTTAGGAGGACGGGATTTTTTATTTTAATAGAAGTGGGGGAAATACAAGTGGAAGATCAAAAAGTATCAGAAACAATTCCTGTTATGCTAAAAGATGGCAGTGTTTATGAGGTTGCTTCCGGTACCACCTGGGCGGATGTAGCCATAGGACTCAGCAGGAGGTTGGGTAAAGAGGCTCTGACCGCCAGGGTAGATGGTGATCTGATGGATCTTCTGTCACCTGTACGGCCTGATGCCAGGGTAGAATTTCTTACATTTACAGATGAGGTGGGACAGGCTGTTTACAGACACACATCTGCCCATATACTGGCCCAAGCTGTTAAACGCCTGTATCCTGAGGCTAAATTGGCTATTGGGCCTGCTATAGCTGATGGTTTTTATTATGATTTTGATGTTGATCACCCCTTCACAACAGAAGATCTGGCTGCCATAGAAGAGGAAATGAAAAAAATCATTAAAGCTGATTACCCAATGATCAGAGAGGAACTATCTCATGAAGAGGCCATCGCTCTTTTTAAGGACAGAGGTGAGCAGTATAAAGTAGAGTTGATTCAAGATCTCCCAGATGATGCTCAAATAACCATCTATAAACAGGGGGAATTTGTTGATCTCTGCCTGGGACCGCACCTGCCTGGAACAGGTAAGGTAGGGGTTGTGAAACTGCTTAATGTTGCCGGGGCTTACTGGAGGGGTAGTGAGAAGAACAAGATGCTGCAGCGGATCTACGGCACATCCTTCCCGAAAAAGAAGAACCTGGATGAGTATTTGGCCCTTTTGGAGGAGGCAAAAAGACGTGATCATAGGAAATTAGGGAAAGCATTGGATCTGTTTGGTATTGCCGAAGAAGGACCTGGATTCCCCTTTTTCTACCCAAAGGGAATGATTATCAGGACAGAACTGGAAAACTACTGGCGTGCTGAACATCGCAAAAACGGTTATCTGGAAATAAAAAGCCCGGTGGTTTTGAGCCGTGAACTATGGGAGCGTTCGGGTCACTGGGATCACTATAAAGATGATATGTACTTTTTGAAGATCGATGAGGATGATTTTGCTGTAAAACCCATGAACTGCCCAGGGGCGATGATCTATTATAACACCCGTGTTCATTCTTACCGAGAGTTCCCTCTGCGGGTAGCTGAGCTGGGATTGGTGCACCGCCATGAGCGCTCCGGAGTTCTACACGGTTTAATGCGTGTCCGCTGTTTCACCCAGGATGATGCCCATATCTTTATGCTGCCCGAACAGATAACTGATGAGATCATGGGTGTGATGGACATGATCCATAGTTTCTATAGTTTATTTGGGTTCACCTACAGGGTGGAACTGTCCACCAAACCGGAAAAGGCTATGGGTTCAGATGAGATCTGGGATACTGCCACAAATGCCCTAATCAAGGCGTTGGATGTTAAGGATATTCCCTATCAGATTAATGAGGGGGATGGGGCTTTTTATGGTCCAAAGATCGACTTTCACCTGCAGGATTCTTTAGGCCGCAGCTGGCAGTGTGGAACCATCCAGCTGGATTTTATTAACCCTGAAAATTTTGATCTCACCTATATCAGTGATGATGGAACAAAGAAGCGTCCGGTGATGATCCACCGGGTGGTGTTCGGCAGTATTGAGCGATTTTTAGGTATTTTAACAGAACACTATGGTGGAGCTTTCCCTCTTTGGCTGGCACCGGTTCAGGTGAAGGTAATTACTGTGGCTTCCCGTCATGTGGATTATGCAGCTTCAGTAGCACACCAGTTGGAGCAGGAAAGTATTCGTGTTGAAGTAGATGACCGCAATGAACGGGTTGGTTACAAGATCAGGGAAGGTGAAGTAGAGAAAGTGCCTTATCTGTTGGTGTTGGGAGATCAGGAGGTTGAGTCCGGCCTGATAAGAGTAAGAAAGCGCGGTGCCGGGGATCAGGGGCCTGCCCGGTTACCTGAGTTTGTGGCCAATTTAAAAGAAGAAATAGAGCAGAAGAAATAAGACTAATGTGTCATTCTTCTCCTTATTAGTGTCAGGCAGCAGATAAGAATTATAACAACACAAAATGGTACCCACAGGTAATTTTTAAAAGAAAACCAGTGCTCAGTTTCGGGCTGCTGTTCTACAGGTTGTTCTACAGGTTGTACTGCAGGTTTATTTGTAACATAAACTTCGCCTGCTTCAGTATCCAGGTTAACGAAAACTGGAAACAGGTCTGTAACCATTTCCTGGGGTACCACCAACTGCCCGGCAATATATTCAGGAGGAGTGTCCTTGTAATGTACGGCATTATTTAGCAGCATTTTAGTTTGATCTGGGTATAGGGCAACATCGTGTTCATCAGAGATTGCTGCGCTGTCTTGGTCAGGATCTTTTATGCCTGTGTCCAATGAAGCAACCAATGGGAGCAAGGGAATATATACTGTATCATTGGTGATAATTATTGGTATTTCTGTGTCAATGGTTTGTCCGTTGACTACAAGATTTATTTCAGTGAAACTGGATTGAGCATCATAAACAAAACGGGAAATCTGCTGCAGGACCTGATAAGCATAATTACTGCTGGGTGCATTTTTACTGAACAGCGAAATAATGTAAGGATGGTTGGGGTGGTATACAACCCCAACATCATGATAACTGCCTTCTAAAGGCCAGTTGCCGATCTTGTGCGCTACTTCAGTACCTGCAGGCAGCAGTGTGGGGATGCGGTCATTAAAAACTGTATTTTTAAGAAAATCCAATAATAACGCTCCCTCTGCCGGATGTTCAATATTAAATTCTACCAGGGCATCCATATAGATTGCCATATCCTTAGGGCAGGTGGTATTTGCTGAGTAATCTACAACAGTTCCTCCAAGATCTGACATCATTTTTTTGACATTTTTCCTACCCAGCAGATCTAAAAGCATATTGGTAGCTACATTATCACTGTAAACTATAGAGTATTTGGAGAGTTCCTGAATTGTGTAACTGGTACCGTAGTCTTTGTACTGTAGGATCCCTGTACCACCTTCATAATGCTTTCGTTGATAAGTTAGTTTGTGATGAGGATTGATCTGACCATCTGCTATTTGCTTAAATAAGTAAAGATTTACAGGAATTTTGAAGGTGCTGGCGGCGTGAAAAACAGTGTCATGATTTAGACCGCAAACCTGTTTGGTATAAAGATCCCTTACATAAATACCGTAAGTTCCCTTTTTTTGTTCTATATGTTCAGTAAGCTCTTTTTCTAGCGTACGATAGGAAACTGAACTTACGGTTGAGCTTACTGCCCAGGCACTATCGGACAAGTTGGCATAGAATAAGAAGAAAAAGAACGAACAAAGAAATATTATGAATTTATCCATAAAATATTTACTCCTTAGGTAAATAGTTCTTGTTTAAGAGGAAAAATCCTGCAGTTAAGCAAAATTCATTGACAGTGGAAAAAAGTATATGTTATACTTTTTAAGTGCAAGTAGAAGCCACTCGCTTCTCACCTTAGGGCGAAAAAATGCTGCTAAGGTTAGATTAGGGTATTTTTGTATTAAAGCGGGTGGATTGTTACCAACCCGCTTTTTATAATTTTGTCATAAATAATCAAGGAGGTGGCGGATAATTATTAAGGATCTGCGGGTCAATGAAGAGATCCGTGTTCGGGAAGCCCGGGTGATTGACAGCAACGGCCAACAGCTTGGGATTATGCAGATTAGAGAAGGCATACGCCTTGCTGCAGAGCAGGGGTTGGATCTCGTAGAGGTGGCACCCCAAGCTAAACCACCGGTCTGCCGGATTATGGACTACGGCAAGTACAAGTATGAACAAAGCAAGCGTGAGCGGGATGCTCGGAAAAAGCAGCGGGTTATTAATATTAAAGAAGTTAAGATCAGGCCAAGGATCGAAAATCATGACTTTCAGGTAAAAGTAAAGAATGCCAGAAGATTTTTGGGTGACGGAGACAAGGTGAAAGTGACCTTGATGTTCAGGGGGCGGGAAATTACACATGCCAGCCTGGGACACGATCTGTGCCTGAAGTTTTACAAGGAATTAGAAGATGTGGCGGCTATGGAAAAAGCGCCCAAGGTTGAAGGACGTAATATGATCATGATCCTGGCGCCCAAAACCCAGGAACAGGTGAAAGGAGACT
>CAZZEY010000123.1:0-5026 GCA_964653445.1 uncultured Syntrophaceticus sp.
GGAGTATTTTTTGGCGCCTTTAACAGTGCCCTTGTGAAAAAATCAATAGGGTGGCAAAGAGACAGTTTAAAGGTGTTTCTCATTCTCGACAGCAATAGAGATCTGATCTTCATCCTTCTCAGTTCCCTAAATATCGTTCCATCTTTCTTCCAAATATGGACGTATGCTATTCAAAACTTTTTTTGCTTTTTCCAACTGCTCCTGGGCTTGTTCGCTGGACACTGTAAAAAAATCCTCATAATCCGCTTTTTCCCTAAGCCTGTATGCCGTATCTATCATTTTAGAAAGAGATTTATCAAAAACACCTTCCTTGATATAGTGTCGGTTGAAATAAGCAATAACACCTGAATGCTTGCCGGAATCAAAATGGTCTAAAGCTGTTACTGATCGGAGGGCGTGGAAAATTGAATATAGGAACGATTAATTGATGCCTTATACTGCTCTTCTTTCAGCAGAATATCCGCTGTGCAAAGCTCTTCTTCTGCTCTCTGGAAACGGTACCTTGATAGCTCTTTTACGCTGCCTTCCATAAAACTATCCCTTCCCGGTTCACATTCTGATAAAATGGTAGTACCTTCTCCCATTTTTTGAACTGCTCATAATTTATATCTATGACAGAGAAAACTTTATCATATTTTAAATTCATATCCACAATAAACTCGGATAACTTATCTTCTAATTCATCATCCAACGAGCCATGTATTAATAATGCAATGTCAATGTCAGATTCCTCAGTCTGCATGCCTCTTGCAGCAGATCCGTATAATACAATGCGGACCAGTAAACTCTCCATAATTGCTAATAGTCCATCGACCAATTCCAGCATCATTTCTTTTTCCATGCAAACACCTCCGTTTCCTTGTTTATTATACCCATTTTAGAAAAATCAGTCAATTTATCGCAGCGTTATCCGCATTGACCAGTTATCCCCGCAACGGTTCCTTCCATTCCTCTCTGAATCCACACTACTTGAATAAAGCAATAAAGCAAGCCTGGCACTGTTTATCTTAATGCTTTCCTTTATATTTTGATTTGATATAATTTCTTGCATTTTTCATTCCGCCGAAGCCTGAATACATTTCATTTATTTTTTCTTTTTCAATTTGTTTGGAATTGAGACCCTCATATTTAGCCTCTTTTTTCAGTTTTTTATAGCTGCTAAGGCGCTCTTCTGAAATCATTCCATCTATGACAGCTTTTCTTACCGCACAGCCTGGCTCATTTTCATGCCGGCAGTCCCTAAACTTACACCTGCTGGCAAGCTCATCAATGTCTGTGAACGCCTTTTCCAGGTTTACACTTTCAACTCCAAGCTCACGCATACCTGGAGTGTCGATCACCGCTCCTCCGGTAGGGATAACAATCAGTTCTCTCCTTGTGGTTGTATGCCTCCCTTTGCCATCCTTTCTGATTTCTCTGGTTTCGATTACATTCTCACCAAGAAGTCGGTTGAGCAAGGTTGATTTTCCAACACCTGATGATCCTAATAAAGCCACCGTCTGACCCGGAGTGATGTACTTCAGTACTGCTTTATATCCATCATCGGTCATGCTTGAGGTGACAACAACATCAACACCTACTGCTGAGCTTTCAATTTCTGACAGCTTTGCATCCAGATCCCGACATAAATCTGCTTTTGTCAGCACAATAACAGGTATTGCCCCGCTGTCCCAAGCGATGGCCAGATAGCGCTCAACCCTGCGCAGGTTAAAATCATTATTGAGTGACATACAGATAAAAACGGTATCAATATTGGCTGCCACAACTTGAGCTATGTCTGCAGTTCCTGCAGCTCTTCTGACAAATACACTCTTCCTCGGCAATATGTGATGAATGATTGCATTGCCATGCTGTTCATTATCCCTGTCTATCATAACAAAATCACCAACAGCAGGATAATCATCTGCATCTTCAGCATTATAGTGCAGCTTCCCGGATATTTCTGCCATCAGTTCTGCATTTTCGCCAGCAACTTTATATAAATTTTTATATTGGGCAACCACTCTGCCTAAAAAAAGACCATCATAGAGAGCTGCTTGTTGAACAATCCTCTCCGTAAATCCCAAATTAAGTAATCTATCGCTCAGCATAATACCTCTCCTCTTTATTCTGTGCAGCAGATTTTTATTAACAGTAACACCCAAGCATTCCGAAAACAGTACTTATCCGTCCCATACTTACTGAGTCCTGCTCAGGATTACTTGATAAGCTTCTTCTGTATGCTGAGATTCAGCCAAATTAAAAATTACAATTTTATCACTGCTTTTTAGATATATAAATGGGGGTGTTTTCGTGTCGACAAACAGCTTAACTGCACCATATTCTGTTGTTCTAAACTTTCCCTTCAAATGAGAACCTACAGCAGCGCCATTGGTACGCACCTCTATATTGGGAAGGGTTTCTACTAATTCAACCTCTTCAATAGCCTCCCAGGCATATATTTCACCATACATGCCATGCACCTCAAGACCCTCTTCTAAAAATGATACTTTAGTCGGCTGAGCAAAATAAAACAGCATAACTGCCACACCGATAAATGTCACCACTACTATGCCAATGGTAACAGCCAGCGATTTCCCCGCTCCTTTGCGCACCTTTCCCTTTTCATCAAAAACATTTCCATCATATTTTTGCGCCTTGATCAGCAAATATAATGTAGACACAACACAAAAGATAAGAGCAGGGGTCATGCCTACTCTTATATCTAAGACATGCAGAATACCTGTTACAAGAAATACAATACCATTGACATAACCGTAGAACCCCATCAATCTGCCTAAACTTTTTGTGTCGACATTTGCTTTTTTCTCCTTTGGCATAGTATTGTAACCTGCAATAAGAAAATACCACTTAAACACATGCACAGCTAAACCAAGCAAAATAAATGTCGCGGCAATAATAAAATAAACCCACCACATGGTTGGAAATACCCCCTTTAGTTCTTCTTGTCCTGGCCAAGCTATTCTAATTACTTTTTTTTCGATTTTTCATCATGAACTGTTTTACTTGAGATTTTTATTTATATTTTCATTTCTATTTTAACATTAAAGCAGCATGTTCCTGCCTGTAATGGAAGTCAGATGAATAGACAACAACAGCAATTATTGGTACACTATCTAAAAAAAGCTGTAACAGCAGGAAGTTCCTTACCATAACAGCACTTCATTTTTATTATTTCAACTTTCTACCAACCCAAGCAAGAACAATAGACTGAGCATCTTGGCAACCCATGAACTGATGAATGCTTTCTCCTTAAGGCGATAAATTTGGTACCTGCCCAGCTGTTTTTATCTGAAGATGTTTCAAGGAGGTGAAAGGATGGAAGCCGCCGGGTGCAGGATAGAAAAGGCCAAACTGTCAGACATAGGTGAGATGCTGGGATTTTGGAGATCGATCCCTGGGATAGGTATAGGCAGGGGTGATACCGAACAGTCTCTTAAACTTTTCATCGAAAAAAACCCTTCTACCAGCCTTGTTCTAAGGGAAAACGGCCGCTTGATCGGGACGGTTTTGGGCGGGTTTGACGGACGCCGGGGGTATATCTACCATTTGGCAGTACATTCCGATTACCGGGGGAAGGGATTTGGCAAAGCCTTGTTAGACGGTGTACTTCGGGAATTAAAAGCCCTTGGAGCTCTAAAAATTCACCTGTTCGCTTTTTCCGACAACCAGGCGGCGGCAGAGTTTTACCCCAGCCAGGGGTGGGAACCGCGCCGAGATATTCAGGTTTTTTCCTGGGATGATGGTAATAATACTGCATGAATATAACAGAAAACAGTTGATATCTTGGTTAACACTAATAAACAGAGGGATACTGCTGCAACTAGACAGTCCCTCACATCATAATAGAAAGAAGAGGTGGGCTTAATGGAAGTAAAGCGTGTAATTATTATGGGCGCAGCAGGCAGGGATTTTCACAACTTCAATACTTACTTCAGGGATAATTCCGCTTATCATGTTGTGGCCTTTACAGCTGCTCAGATTCCAGACATAGAAGGAAGGTTATATCCTCCCAGCCTGGCAGGGAAACTTTATCCGGAAGGGATCCCTATCCATGCGGAAGAAGAACTGCCAGAACTGATCAAAAAGCATGATGTGGATCAGGTGGTTTTTGCCTATAGTGATGTATCACATGAGTATCTGATGCATAAAGCTTCTTTAGCTCTGGCCTGTGGGGCTGATTTCAGGTTGATGGGGCCAAAAACAACCATGCTCAAATCCAAATGCAAAGTGGTGGCGGTAACAGCTGTTAGGACAGGAGGCGGTAAAAGCCAGACCACCAGGTATATTGCTGATCTTCTCACCAAAGCGGGGAAAAAAGTGGCTATTATCAGGCATCCGATGCCCTACGGCAATTTAGAGGAGCAGGTAGCCATGAGGTTCGCCAGTTATGAGGATCTGGATAAATTCAAATGCACCATCGAAGAACGGGAAGAATTTGAACCCCATATCGACAATGGGATGGTGGTCTATGCAGGGGTTGATTATGAGCTGATACTGCGTCAGGCGGAACAGGAGGCAGATATCATCCTCTGGGATGGAGGGAACAACGATATTCCCTTCTATCAGTCAGATGTGCATATTGTTGTGGTTGACCCACACAGAGCAGGGCATGAAACCAGCTACTATCCCGGTGAAACCAATCTTCGTATGGCTGATATCGCTGTGATCAATAAGGTTGACTCTGCGGCCCCGGACAATGTCAAACAGGTCAGAGAAGCTGTATCCATCAATAACCCCAATGCCAAAATCATTATGGCAAACTCACCGATCACCACTGAACAGCCGGAATTAATCAGAGGCAAGAAGGCCCTGGTGGTGGAGGATGGACCCACACTGACCCATGGAGGTATGGCTTATGGTGCTGGGGTTATCGCTGCTGAAAACCTGGGTGCGGGTGAACTGCTTGACCCCCGTCCCTATGCTGTTGGGAGCATTAAAGATACATTCGTTAAATACACTCACCTGTCCAAACTGCTTCCCGCAATGGGTTATGGCAAAACCCAGATTGCGGAACTGGAAGAGA
>CAZZEY010000124.1:0-4994 GCA_964653445.1 uncultured Syntrophaceticus sp.
GAGCACCTGACTTTTAATCAGGGTGTCGCAGGTTCGAATCCTGCATGGCTCACCAAAAAACCCCGAGAACAAAGGAGTTCCGGGGTTTTTCTTTTTTCCGGATTCAACCCGGTGCCAGGCTTGCTTTATTGCTTTATTCGACCGATCACCGACCGATCACCAGCCCGATTCCGCCGCGCGGACTGTTTTATCCCTGCGCTTGCTCCTAGGCTTCGGTTTAACCTGCCCTAACTCGTCGCAGACGACAGCTGATCGGCGAATAATGACACCATCCATGGCGCATATTCGCCTAGCTCATCATCCTGATTCGCTTCAGCTGACGTTAACTGCTCCTTCGTCAAGGGCAAGTAACAACCTTCGCAGGTCGCTGCGCTTGCAGGGATAAACCGACGGAGCCGATCACCTGAACCGTTCCGCCGCGCGGAATGAGGTTATTATTAATATGAAAATTCCGCCTCAGGGCATCTTTGTTTCAATTCATTGATAAAAGTGAGGGAATCTCGTGGAGAGACTAGTATTGCACCATACCTGTATTTGATCTCTAAACAATCAAGGGATAGTATGTAAGACATTCTATTTAAACGGAAACCTCGTCTGACACTTCGGATATTGTTCATCGGTATTTTTCTATAGAATGGCCCGCAGCTGGCCTCCAGTGATGTATCTGTGATTTTATAACCGGTTCCAAACCAAAGCCAGATGAACCAGATCAATACAATGCCCCCAATCACTAAACCAGGCCAGAGTGACGGGTCGTGGTATAAATCCCATAGATACCACAGAGAACAGAATAAAAATATACCCCAAAAAACTGCTCCAAACCAAAGGTCTTTCTTCGAAGGAAAATACACCTTCTTTCCCCCCTCTCCCCATAATTTATGCTATTAACCAAGCAGCGCATACTGTCACTATACAAACCGGCACCCAAGTTTACCCATATTATTATTTATATTATATATATGACATTTATTGATAGCAAGCACCAATTAAAAGGAAGGGGGAAGCAGACGGCAGGAATCAACCAGGATCAACAGACCGATCACCGGAACCGTCCCGCCGCGCGGTTGAAATGGGATTTGGGTGAATTACAATAGTGTTTGTTCGAGATCTTCCAGCCCATTTAGTGTGTTTTCCAGGGCGGTGATTCTCTCCTCCTGGACGCTGATAATTTCATTTAGATCTTCAAGGAGTTCAGTTTTGTTGCCAGCGTTTTTATTTCTCTTCATCTGGGCCATCTGGTTTTTGTAGCACAACCGCTCATTTTCCAGCTCTTTGTTTCTGTTCTGCAGCAGCGCCAGTGACTCTTCAATATTTGCTGCTTGCTCTGGTGTGAACTGTATTCCCTGCTGGCGTTGCTGCTGTTGGATACATTGTTTTAAATCCTGACACCTGGTTCTGATCTGCTGTTTCAATTGACTGCACTCAGCTTCATTTTGTCTGATCAGCCTGGTTCGTTCCCTAATCTGATCCCTTAGAGCTTGAGCTGATTCTCCAGGGCCGAAACCATTTCTCCCGCTGGCCTGATATTCTTGCTGGCTGTTTTGGTTGTCAGAGATGTTTACCTCAATGGTATCTAGCTTGTTTTGATTCCTGTTCTCGTTGTTCCAATTTGAGTTTCCCTGTCCGGCATAGGCAACACCAGTAAAAAGCAGAGCGATAATCGTTCCCAAAACCACAACTATTCTAAATTTCATTTACTCTCCCTCCTCATCGGGTAACTCATTGACATCCATGGTCCCCATTTCATCCAGTGCTTTCAGTAAACTGTCCAACTGCCGGTCGACCTCTTCCAGCATCTCGTTCGCTTCCTTTTCTGATGCCTTGTTTTCAGTTTTAATGACCAAATTTTCGTCATTATTTTCTTCTTCACTGCTTGACGAACTGCTGTTGCTGCTGTCATTGTTTTTGTTGTTGGTTTCTACCTGATTGCTTGTATTAGCATTAGGTGGACTTGCTTTATCTTCATGGAGACAGGATGTGCCCACCAACAGCAATCCTATTAACACCAAAATGAATAGGATTTTGTTGTTCAATCATCATCACCCCAGGGCTTTCAAAATCTCACCGCACCTCTATCCCCCTTTCAGGGAATATAATATATGCTGATTGTAAATAGCATATATCAACAATGTAAACTATTTGTAACAAACGGTCACTGATCTGCTAGAGGGAGGGAGAAAGTTATTTCAGTACCCTTTCCCGGACTGCTCCAGGCAGATACCTTTCCCTTATGCAGCTCTACCAGTTCTTTGACAACAGCCAACCCCAACCCTGTGCCTCCTGTTGCGGTATTTCTCGAACCATCCACTCTATAAAACTTCTCAAAAATATGCTTAATTTCAGTTTCCGGGATACCGATACCATTATCCTGAACACTGATCACAGCCTGGCCGCCTTCACGTTTTGCTGTGATCTGAATTTCACCATTTGGATCTGTGAATTTGACTGCATTGCTCAGCAGATTGATGAGAACTTGCCGCATCCTGTCGTGATCCCCCTGTATGAATAACCCCTCATCTGTTTCCACCCCTATTTTCCTATCCTCGGCAACAACGGAGAACTCCGCTGTTACATCGTGAACCAATTTACCTGCATCAAGCAAATTAAGGTCCAATTTGATGCTGCCGGCTCTTATCCGGGCGAGATCCAGCAGGTCCTGAACAAGTCTGGTAAGCCTGTCCACTTCCTCTCTAACGATCTTCAAATATTCGTTCTGTTCACCTTGGGGAACAACACCATCAAGGATCGCTTGAATAAAGCCCCGTATGGAAGTCAGGGGGGTGCGCAGTTCATGAGAAATACTGGCCAACAGTTCCTGGCGCATTCTTTCTACCTGCTGTATCCTACCTTTCATATAATTAAAAGAGGCTGTCAATTGATCCAGTTCACTGCAGTTTGTGACAGTTACCTCCTGACTGTAATCCCCTTCAGCAACAGCTGTTGCCGCCTCTTTTAGAGCGATGACCGGGCGGGAAATACGGCGGGATGTTAAGAAAATCACCAAAACACCCAGTATAACAGCAAATAACGCTGTACCCCAGATGATCTGGTACACCTGGTGTAAAGCTGTGTTTATCCTGGCGATTGGAGTAAAAAGAAGTATCATACCGCTGACTTGATCAGTGGTGGTGATCGGCATGCCAACGAAAACCACAAAGGTATTGAACTGTGAGGAGTAGTACTTCTTTTTGCTTACAGTTTCACCATTGAGGATTTTATTTATATCAGGGAGCAGATCAATTTCGGTGGAAAGCTCGTCCAATTTCTGCTCAACCTGCGGCTTTTGTAATTTTTCGATGTTTTCTCCTTCAACAATGAAAATGCGTGAACCTGTGGTGTTTCCCACAATTTTTACTCTATCAGAGAGCTCCTCAGCAGTTATTTTTCCTGTACGGCAGTCCAGCACATAGTCGGTAATCTTCTGCCCCACAACCAGAAGTTTCTCCTGCTCTTGTTCAAAATAGAAGTTATTGAAAAAATGAGTCAGTAGTGCTGCCAGAACTCCGATTACAAGGATAATAATAGTAAGGTAAGGAAGGAATAACCTTTGAAAAATACTCCTGGGCATATGATCAACTCATTTCTGGTAACTTAACCGCACCCGACCTTCAAGGTGACCGATCACCGGGACGGATCCGCCGCGCGCTGGTTTATCCCTGTGCTTGCTCCTAGGCTCCGGTTTAACTTGCCTTAAGACTCGTCGCAGACGACAGCTGATCGGCGAATAATGACACCATCCATTTTAGAAGTCGGAGACCGGATGTCTAAGGTCGGAATTTGGATATTGACGCTGCGCTTGCAGGGATAAACCAGCGGCACCACTGTGACCGACCGCCGGAACCGTCCCGCCGGTTCACACGACTCACGGCGGATGTGTCACAGGAACCGTCCCCCTGGCTCACACTTCAAATTTGTAGCCCATACCGTAGACTGTTTTGATCTTCCAGGTGCCTGCAGGGTTAAGCTTTTGCCGCAGCCTGTTAACATGCATATCAATTGTGCGGGTTTCCCCATAGTAGTCGTAGCCCCATACATGCTGCAGGATCTGATCCCGGGACAGAGTAATATTTTTATTTTTGATCATATACTCCAGCAGCTGAAACTCCTTGGGGGTCAAAGCAACCTGCTCTCCTCCACAGGTTACCTCATGTTTTTTGCTGTCCAACACAATATTACCGGCGACCATCACCTCGCTTTCATCTTCCCCCACTTTGCGCAGATGTGCCCTGACTCTTGCTGATACCTCTCTAGGGTCAAAGGGTTTGACCACATAATCATCAGCTCCCAAATCAAGGCCGGTCACCTTATCTTCACAAGCATCCCGGGCGGTGAGCATGATCACAGGAACATCACTTTCCTGTCTGATGATCTGCAAAACTTCCCAGCCATCCATTACAGGCAGCATCAGGTCAAGGATCACTATATCGGGTTTCTCATCCCGAAACACCCTTATCCCTGTGCTCCCATCATGGGCAAAAACGACACGGCACTCGTCCTGTCGCAGATAAAGCTCCAGCAGCTTGCAGATATTTTTATCGTCATCGATAATTAAAACTTTCGACATTTTTACGGCAACCCTTTCCTGTGGAAAAACATGCTAGTAATAGCGGATAATACCGCAACAGAGGACAAAAATGCCGCCTTAGGACAGTAATAACAAAAAATCACCGGAAATACATTATTTACTAGAATGAATTGTGTTCCAATGCTTTGCAGAAAAGTATCGAAAATGTTCTAGAAGCGCATATTACTGAGCAGCTTATGTCCTTGCGGAGCATTAAATCGATTGCTATAGTATTCGCTAAAACCTGATAATTTCCTTGTTGGTGATAGTAAAAGAACGATATTTGTAAGAATTGATAGGGTATGCTAGTGGAGTAGACCGTAGTTTTAAAGTATAAAAGTTTGTGGTTAAATGTGTGATAAGATAGGAATAGTATTCTATTGGCTGCTTTATAACGGGCAGGGGGGCTTTAATATAGTGGCTGGGGGCT
>CAZZEY010000125.1:0-4990 GCA_964653445.1 uncultured Syntrophaceticus sp.
ATTTTTTGATGATAATATTTCTTCCAGTGAGTCTAATTCTGCAGGAGAAAGCGGACATCTCTGACCAATATCAATATTAACTACTGCACCCTTAAAAAAGTTTAGATGAGATATTTTGGACTTTAAATGGGTGAGTAATTTTTGAAAATCGGGTTCTGTATCATCGAGTATTAATGAAACTCCATCACGATATCCCTTGAAAGTAATTAAATCGTTCATCTTATTCATCCTTAAATTTTTTAATATGAGATACTATTACATATTACGACAAAGATTTCTAAATACCTTTTCTTATAATACCTGAAATATCTAGAGTGGAGAGGAAATTGAAAAATGAGTTATTATATTTACATACTAAGATGTGGTGATGGCACATTATATACCGGTTGGACCAATGACCTGGAAAAAAGGTTAAAAGCCCATAGAGAGGGTAGGGGGGCCAAATACACACGTGGCCGACAGCCATTGGAACTGCTCTACTCAGAGGTATTTGACACTAAAAGTGATGCAGTGAAAAGGGAATACCAAATCAAAAAAATGAATCGAAAGCAAAAAGATAGATTGATTTCTTATTCTCTTTTTGGGGGCCGCGGCCCAAAATACTGGTAATACTGACACTCGATCCTGCCATTGTAAAGCTTGCGCCTGCGATCAGCTCTGCGCCCAAAGAGGTTTTCAAAATCCCGATGAGATGTGAGAATATAAAAAGACCATGTATCCAGGGGTTTGAAAACCTGGCCCATCTGGCGGTAAAGATGCTCCACTTCTTTGATATCTTCCAACCGCTCACCATAAGGAGGATTGCAGATCAAACAGCCGTATTTTCTCTTGGTACGTAGATCAGCTAAAGGCATCTGCTGAAATGAAATATGGTCACTTACACCAGCTAATTTAGCATGGTAGCGGGCAATGCTCATTACTTTGTTATCTATATCTGTTCCCCTGATGTTTAATTTGATGTTTCGATGAATCAAATCCTCAGCTTCCTCACGAGCCTCATCCCATAATTGCTGTGGGATATTAGGCCAACTCTCTGCAGCAAACCCTCTGTAGAGGCCAGGTGCAGCATTAACACCAATCAAAGCAGCTTCAATAGGGATTGTTCCCGAACCGCAAAAGGGATCCAGAAGTATACGCTCAGGATTCCAGTAACTGAGATTGATCATGGCAGCAGCCAGTGTCTCCTTCAAAGGGGCAGATGTGCTGAGTTTGCGGTAACCACGCTTATGAAGACCTGCACCACTGGTATCGATGGTTAGTGAAGCCACATCTTTGAGTAAGGATACCTCTATGGTGTAGCGCGGGCCTGTTTCATCAAACCAATTCCTGTGGTACCTGTTTTTCATACTCTCCACAACGGCTTTTTTGACTATTGCCTGGCAGTCAGAAACACTGAAAAGTTTTGATTTGACTGATTTTCCTTCAACAGGAAAGTTGGCGTTTTCTGGCAGCCAGTTGGACCAGGGTAGAGCCTTGGTTTTTTCAAAAAGTTCATCAAAGGTCAGGGCTGTAAATTCACCAATCCGAATCAAAACTCGGTCCGCAGAACGCAGCCAGAGATTGGAACGGCAGATGGCTTTAGCATCACCCTGAAAAATCACCCTCGCATTTTCCACTTTAGCTTCATATCCAAGCTCCCGGACCTCCCGAGCCACTACAGCCTCCAAGCCAAATGTTGCTGTAGCAATTAGATCAAATTTTGTCATATCAATCACATCCCATTCTATTATGGCAGAGCATCCATGCTCTATGCAAGTCAGCAGCAGTACTATTACTCCATGTCAGCCATAACATATTTAAGGCATAAAAACAGAGTGTCATATATTATAGGTTTTACACTAATAAGCAGGAAATATCACGAAGAATGTCTAAAATGTTAGTCTATTGGAGGGATAATAATTATGTGGGAAAGTGTTGCCATAATCAGTTTTTTAGCCTTCATCATAGCAATTGTTGGAACTGCTGTTTCTGCAATTAAACGTAAATCCGTCTGGAAAAAGTGGACAGCTAGTATATGCATTGCTTTTATACTTTTTATTGTGGGTGTAACCTATGCTTATCCCAGCGAGAGCCCGCTGGAACCGTCCCAAACTGTGGCTGAAGAGCAGGATGAAAGTACAGATAAAACAGATAAAGGTAATGAAGACAGAAATCAATCAGAAGATAGTCTTCCGCCAAAAGCAGCAGATAATGAAGAAGATGTTCAACAAAATACTTCAGGTCAATTAAAGGCTCATTTTTTAGATGTCGGACAGGGTGATTCTATTCTGATCCAGTTTCCCAATGGACAGACCATGCTTATCGACGCAGGAACCAGTGAAGCCGGGGGATCTATAGTTTCCTATTTGAAAGAACAGGGTATCAATAAAATTAATTACCTGGTGGCTACCCACCCCCATGCAGACCATATAGGAGGCATGGCAGCGGTTGTTCAGGCACTGGCAGTTGAAAAGGTCTATATGCCCCGTGTCAGTCATACCATAAAAAGCTTTGAAAATTTATTAGAAACAATTAAAGCAAAAGGGTTAAAAATCAATAGAGCAAAAGCTGGAATTACTATTATTAACAAAGATGGCATTAAAGCTGGTTTCACAGCTCCCTGTGGTTCTGGTTATGAACGTCCTAACAACTATTCAGCAGTATTAAAGATCCAATATGGAAATACCGCGTTTTTATTGACTGGTGATGCTGAATCTGTCTCTGAACAGGAGATACTTGACAGTGGTGTTGACTTAAAAGCAGATGTGCTGAAAGTAGGTCACCACGGCAGCAAAAGTTCAACAACACAGGCTTTTCTGAGTTCAGTTTCACCAAAATACGCTGTGATCTCAGCTGGGGCTGACAACAGTTATGGCCATCCCCATCAGGAAATCCTGGATAGATTGAAAAAGGCTGGTGTACAGACTTACAGAACAGATACACAGGGGACCATTATTATCACTTCTGATGGAAAAACTCTTACTATCAAAACGCTGGGCAGTACAGTCAAACCCAAAGCACCCAACAACAATACCAACGTTAGTTCTGCCCCAGCTTCTCCCACTTCTGATTCAGCGGGCAATGACAGTTCTTATATCGGTAATAAAAACACAAAAAAATTTCACAGACCAACATGTTCCTCACTGCCTGAGGAAAACAACCGGGTATATTTTCAAAGCAGAGATGAAGCTGATACCGAAGGTTATGCACCTTGTAAAAGGTGTGATCCTTAGCTGGGGGAGAGAACTGCCTGCCAATATAAGAAAGAGAAACCATATCGGCTTCTCTTTCTCATCGGCATAGCAATAAGGGGGATTGTTAATTTTAACTCTTATTATCTTAAAACATTTTTTCACTCATTTTGTCGATGGTTTCACTCACTGCCTCATAAACACCTGGGAATGAACTTATATTCAAGCCCTGAGTTAAAGAAGGAATAAAATACAACTTTCCATTTTTTAAAGCTTTCTCTACTTCTCTATCAACAATTTCTTGATTCCATCCCGGGAAGTCAACAACACCGCTGTCGATTCCCCCCATGAAGCTGATTTTTCCACCATATTTTTCGATAAGTTCCGGGATATTGTTGGTTGTCATGCATCCCTGCCAGATATCTATTCCCATTTCAATCATGGAGGGTACTAAATTAGCTGCATAGCAGTCACAGTGGTGAACAACAAGTTCTACACCATTGTCCTTATAGAAACTGTATACTTTTTTATAAGGTGTTTCAAAGAACTCTTTAAACATTTCAGGAGACAAGAAAGAATTTCTCTGGGTGCCCCAATCATCATGATGGAATAGAGCATCAGGATGGATATGATCGATTACTTCTTTGGCATAGGCTAACTCATATTCAAGAATAAAATCAATCAGTTCATGCATATGGTCGGGTTCTTCATAGAAAGCTATTAAGGCATTTTCCATACTCATAAGATTGTGACACATTTCAAACATACCACCAAAGTATGGTGCTGTTACAAATTGCTCATTCCGGTCGACTGAATTGGCATGTTCTACAGCTGCAGCCCACTCTTCATCAGAGAATTTAACCGATGGCGCTTTAACATATTTCTTCCACTCTGTGATATCTTTGATTACTGTGTGTTCACCATGCACCGGCATCTGGCCAATATGTCCTTCAGGCCAGGTGTAGTAGACACCCCAGTTATTTTTTCTCTCTGTACCGGGTTCTAAAAAAGCATCCTTTACCAATGGAACTTCCATGATTATTTCCATAAATTCGTACTGATTAACGAACCGATCCGGATTTCCGCCCTTAATGACTTCTATTAAATTTTGTCTTTTTGTTAACATTATTATCCCTCCTTATTTTTTAGTTATTTACCCGTTCACCAATTCTTTTGCTTTGACAGCAGCGCTTCCTGCGTCAGGAGCAAATCCATCTGCTCCGATTTCAGTAGCGTATTCCTCTGTTATAGGTGCACCACCGACGATAACTTTCACAGGCAAACCACTATCCTTGATTAATTTAACTGTTTCTTCCATCTTGGGCATTGTTGTTGTAAGAAGTCCAGAAAGAGCAACTAATTTAACATCTTTATTTTCTTTGGCTGCATTTAAGAATTTTTCTGGTGCTACATCAACACCCATGTCAACTATCTCGAATCCATTACCATCAAGCATCATAGCTACCAGGTTCTTCCCAATGTCATGCAGGTCGCCTTCAACTGTACCTATGACACATGTGCCCAAAGAAGATGTACTCTCTCCTGCTAGATGCGGTTTCAGTACATCTACACCTAATGACATTGCTTTTGCTGCAATAAGCATTTCAGGGACAAAAATTTCACCTGCTGAGAATCTGTCGCCAATTGCGCCCATTGCGTCTATCATTGACTGAAGCAAATCATCTGCTTTATTTCCTTCATCCAGGGCTTCCTGTACCTTACCTGCAATAAGTTTAGTTTTACCCTCTTCCACCATAGCTCTTATTTCTTGGAGTTTTGACATTTTTATTCCTCCTTTAAATATAAGATATATATGTGTC
>CAZZEY010000126.1:0-4964 GCA_964653445.1 uncultured Syntrophaceticus sp.
TTTTATTAAGGTGGGAACCGACTAATGAAAAAAGAGCAGTTATTTAAAGCTGCAGGTATTATTACAGCCGCCTCCATTATCAGCAAATTTATGGGTTTTTTCCGGGAAACTGCCTTAGCAGGGGTTTTTGGAGCAACCACTGCTACTGATGCTTACCTGGTAGCAACCATTATTCCATGGATGCTCTTTTCTGTGATCAGTACCGCGTTGTCTACCACTCTAATTCCGGTTTATACCGCCCGTGTGCATGAAGCCGGGGATGAGGCGGGCCTGCGGTTTATCAATACCTTGGTTAATTTTATCCTGGTTATTTGCTTCATTATGATTATAGGTGGGACTTTTGCTGCTCCTCAAATCGTCAAGATTGTTGCTCCAGGTTTTCGGGGTGAAGCAGTTGATTTGACAATTCTTTTAACCAGACTCTTGCTGCCTATGATGGTTTTCCATGCCCTGACCGCTGTGTTTACAGGTTATCTTCAGGCTGTAGAGCGGTTCACCTGGCCTGCTCTAGTAGGGATCCCTTTCAATGTGGTGATGATCATGGCGATCTTCATCTCTGGGATGAGTTTTGGTATCGCGGGAGTAGCTGTGGGTAGTGTGCTGGCAACTGCGTGCCAGATCCTGATTATGCTCCCTGGTTTAATAAGGGTGAAATATCGCTATCAAATGGTTATCGATTGGAAAGACCCGGGTTTTCGACGGGTAGGAAAACTGATTCTTCCTATCCTTCTGGCAACCGGTGCTGGGCAGCTGGGAACCATTGTCAACCGGATGCTGGCTTCAGGTTTGGCAGAGGGGAGTATTTCCGCTTTAAACTTCGGAACTCGCCTTACACAGATGCCTTTGGGGATCTTTATCATGGCAGTTACCACTGTGCTTTACCCTACCTTTTCTCAACTGGCTGCACAGCACGAGATGCACGGGCTGCGCCGTGCCATGGTAGCTGGGGTTAGGTCGAGCATTTTTTTGACAATTCCTATGGCTGTGGGGCTGATTGTGCTCAGGGAGCCCATTGTCAGGGTGCTCTTTGAGCGGGGTGCATTTGATGCTCGTGCAACTGATATGACTGCATATGTAGTGCTGTTCTTGAGTTTGGGGCTGCTGCCTATGGCATTGCGGGAGGTAATCAGTCGTGTCTATTTTGCTCTGCAGGACACTGTAACCCCGATGATGCTGGGTATTGCTGCAGTTGTAGTGAATATTATTTTGAATTTTATATTGGTAGGCCCATTTGCTCATGGGGGTTTGGCCCTGGCAACATCGATTGCTTCATTTTTCGCTGTGATTGTCCTTTTTATGGTTCTGCGCAGAAAATTGGGCAGTCTCGGGGGTTTGCAGATGTGGGACAGCTTCTGGCGAGTTTCACTGGCTTCTGCAGTGATGTATGTAGGAGTGGATATTTTTTGGAAAATATTGATAAACATTTTTCCGGCACCTGGGTTTTTCCTGGAAACAGGCCTCCTTGCAGCAGCCATTTGTACAGGGGTGGCTATCTATGCTCTTGCAGCTTATATACTGCGGCTGCCTGAGCTTGAGCTGTGTATTGATTATACCGGAAAGATAATGAGGCGTATTTTCAGCGGGCGGAGTAAAGCGGCCAGCCATCAATAAAATGCTGTAGTTTCATATAATAAAAGAAGGGCTCCAATTACTAGAGCCCTTTTGATTATTTAAAAACGTTATTAATTTATTTTCTTAAATCGATGAAGCGGTCCTTCAGCCTTTCTCTTACCTGCGGCATGGTTGTGTACTCCATTTCATCCAGAGGAAGGCGATGTGGTTCAAATGGACCCATGCGGCGTATATAATTTGCTACTTTGTTAGCCTCCTTCCGGACGTTGTCAAAGGCTGTGTCCGCAAACATGTCCTGAGGGCCTACCAGTTTACCCTCTGCTAACTGGAAGCCCAGAGCAACTGCCCGTGGTGGGCCGTCAAACCTGGTGGGGCGTGCGTCTTTCATACTCACCGGCATCAGGGGGCCATTATGTGAGCCGCGCATCCAGCCTGCAACCAGGTGGGGATAGGAGAACGGCTCCAGTGCTTCACCCACTGCTGGGTATCCGCTCTGGCAGCGGACGATGCAGACCGGATCATCTTTTCCAACATAACGGCCTGCCATTAGATTCAGCCGTTGTGTACTGGAAACAGCAGCTATGTCTTTTGTTTCCTTTTGGAAAACGCGCTTAATGCAGTAGCGTCCTGGTGCTCCGATGAACACCAGCATATCATAGAGATCTTCCGGTGTGGAGAAGATGATTTTCTTGTTCTCAATGGTGTCTCTGACCTCGAAGTCAAAACCATTGTGCATCTTCGGGTCGATCACCAGCCCGATGGTGTTGAAGGGATCAGCGAACATTTTGTAAAGGGGCAGGTTCCAGGCACCGGGCTCAGTTTTATCCGCCATGAAAATGATCACAGGCTCACTCTTCCGCTCTTCAAATTCCATCTCGGCAACCCCAGGTCCAAGCCCTTTAATATTACCGGAGAAAGCATCCCCTAACAGATCCTGTCCAGCTCCGTATTGTTTCAGTTTTTTAGCTACCTCTGTGCACTCAGTAAAGGTATCCCAGGCTAGCTGGTGGATCTCTCCATTATTACGACCTGTCTCATGTGTCATAATCAGGTTGATGTCATCACCTACATGAGCAACATAAGAGTCTATGAGAAGTGGATGTCCAGCCAGTTTCTCCCGTGCCTTTTCCAATAGTTCGGGGTGAACGCCGGAATGACCTACATAGCCTCCAACATCTGCCTTGATTACTGATAGGGTTATTTTCTTCCCCATTATTGTTGGTCCTCCTCTTCAAATGTGTTATACTAATTCATATTTATGTTATACATTACGACACTAGGACTAATGTTTCCTTCAGAGTTAATAAAAAAAATAATTACCACTAAGGTGAATAATTGGAACTAAAAATGATTCGGAAGTGGATTGGTGTTAAGCAAACAGCTGAATCTACGGAAAAGAAGGATTTAGCAGGGAAATAGCGAAATAGTTTAGAAAATATCGTTAACCAAAGGGATGACTGGTTTGAAAAAGAAAAAAGTTAAAAAGGCTATAATTCCTGCAGCTGGATGGGGGACGCGTTTTTTACCTGCCACCAAAGCACAACCCAAAGAAATGCTTCCGATTGTTGATAAACCGGCAATCCAGTACACCATTGAGGAGGCTGTTGCCTCCGGGATTGAGGATATTATCATCGTTACGGGCAGGAACAAGCGTGCCATCGAGGATCATTTTGACAGAGCAACTGAATTGGAGATTGTATTGAAAGAAAAGGGACAGGATGATCTGTTACACCTGATCGAGGATATATCCAATATGGTAGATATTCATTATGTCCGGCAAAAAAATGCGCTGGGGTTGGGGCATGCTGTCTATTGTGCAAGGAAGTTTATTGGCAATGAGCCTTTTGCTGTACTGCTGGGCGATGATTTAATTGACGCAAAGGTGCCCTGCCTGAGGCAGTTAATGGACATCTATGAACAGCACCAGGGGCCAGTTCTTGCGGTTCAGCAGGTGCGAACAGAAGATGTATCACGGTATGGTATTGTTAAGCCGATGGAGGGGAAAGATACAGGTGAAAATTATTTTAGGGTGCAAGATCTGGTAGAAAAGCCTGCTGTAAAGGATGCACCCTCAAATTTTGCTGTAATCGGACGTTATATCATCACACCAGAGATTTTTGAGATTTTGGGCAGAGTAAAGCCTGGTGCTGGAGGAGAAATACAGCTTACCGATGCCCTGGGAGAGCTGACAAAAATACAACCTATTTATGCTTGCGCCTTTACCGGGGAAAGATATGATGTAGGGGATAAACTCGGTTTCCTTGAAGCTACAGTGATGTATGCACTGGCTGATCCGGAACTGGGTTCAGATTTTCGAAAATTTTTAAGCACTCTTGCTGAAAATGGGGGTGAAAGGTGATGCGGGATAGGGTAGAAGCTGTTTTAGACAAAGTGCGACCGATGCTCCAGCGTGACGGAGGGGATGTTGAACTGGTTGATGTTGACGACAAGGGTGTTGTCAAAGTGCGTTTAAAAGGGGCATGTGGCGGCTGAGGGATGGCTATCGTTACCCTGAAGATGGGAATTGAGCGGTCGCTCAAACAGCAGATTCCTGAAGTAACTGAAGTTGTCGCAGTGCGTTAAGGTGAGAACCCGGGGCCGTTCATTAAGGCAGCCGGGTTTTTCTTATCTGGTTCTACTTCATCATATTTGCTTCTGAGAATTACGATATCGATTCTCCTGTTGATCTGTCTGCTGCTTTCATCTGTATTAGGAACACGAGGTCTATACTCCCCATAACCTGTTGCTGAGAGGCGATCTGCAGAAATTCCGCAGTTTGCAATTAATTCTTGCAGCACATTGGATGCACGTGCTGTAGAAAGTTCCCAGTTGGAAGGGTATTTAGGGGTATTGATCGGAAGATCACAGGTATGACCTTCCACCCTGATGTAATTAGGAAGGTCAGCTAATTTCTCTCCGATCAGTGCGATTATTTTCCGCGCTTCTGGTGTCAGCTCTGCTGATCCTCTGACAAAAAGAATGGTTGCCTGAAACCTTACCACAAGGCCGCGTTCCTCCAGACTGACCGTGATCTGTTGGGAGAGATTTTCTCTGGACAGAAACTCATTAAGTTCCTGCTGCAGCTCTGTCAGCTTTTTGGCCTCTCCGGTTAAGCCATTTCCCACGGAATTTGGCCCTTCTTCAATTATTCCTGCAGGTGGCGTTCCTGTAAGTATCATACTCAAGTTTTCTGCCAGTGCCTGGAATTTATCTGCATTTACATTGCTGATGGTATACATCATAACAAAGAACACCATCAGAAGGGTAATCATATCGGCGTAGGTCAAAAGCCACCGCTCCATACTGGGACCACGCTCAGATTCGGGCTGTTTTTTGCTGCGCCAACGCACTTACTCTTCTCCTCCCTCTGATTGGAGATTTCTTTCTTTTTT
>CAZZEY010000127.1:0-4942 GCA_964653445.1 uncultured Syntrophaceticus sp.
ACAATTGCTCCTGGGCATATATTAGGTCGGAGAATATAATTCCCTCCAGGCAGGATTATTGAAAACAGCAGCTATATAATAAATTTGATTTCCCTCTAATCTGCGGGCTACCAAAGGAAGGATATAAAAATCTACAGTTAACTCATCATAAAAAAATTACAGGGGAAAAAGCCGACTATTTAAAATCATTTTGTATATTTTACCAACGACAAATCAAAGTGTCAAGTCGCTGTATCAACCTCTAACAACTTTCTCCCAGTCAGCAAGAAAGCGCTCTATCCCGCGGTCTGTCAGGGGATGACGGAACATCATTTTCAGCACCTTATATGGCACAGTAGCAATATCTGCTCCAAACCTTGCTGATTCCAGCACATGGCGTGGATGACGGATACTGGCAGCAATTACCTTTGTCTCCAGCTGATAGTTCTCAAATATGTCCATAATATCACTTAAAACATCCATTCCGTCCTGGCCGGTGTCATCGATCCGGCCAATAAAAGGGCTTACATAAGTGGCACCTGCCTGTGCAGCTAGCAAAGCCTGTAGAGCGCTGAAAACAAGAGTAACATTGGTTTGGATCCCTTCATCGGAAAGCACCCTTACAGCTGCCAATCCGTTCTCTGTTACCGGAATTTTAATAACAACATGGGGGTCCAGTGCAGCCAATTCCCTGGCCTCCCTGAGCATTCCTTCAACATCCATACTGACAGCTTCAGCACTAACGGGGCCTTTTACCAGAGCACAGATCTCTTTGATTGTTTCATGAAAATCACGCCCGGTTTCTCTGGCAATCAGTGTGGGGTTGGTAGTAACACCGGAAATAACACCCCAATCAACAGCTTCTTTGATTTCTTCCACATTAGCCGTATCCAAATAAATCTCCATTTGTTTCCACTCCTTGGCTCATTACTTACCGTCCTGTTCCGCAGAACCGAACAGTCGGACTTTTTCCCTGATCACTTCCGCTGCTTTTGTTCGTGCCGGTCCCAATACCCTACGGGGATCGATCTCATCAGGCTGCTCTGCCAGCACTCTGCGGATCTCTTGTACAAAAGCCTCTCTGATATCTGTATCGATATTAATCTTGCGCACACCAAGGGAAATGGCCTTTTTGATATCCTCAGCCGGCACACCTGAGGAACCATGCAGCACCAGAGGAATCCCAACCAGTTCCTTGATCTTCTTTAACCTGTCAAAATCCAAGTTCGGCTTTCCCCGGTAGCGGCCGTGAGCAGTACCGATAGATGGAGCAAGGGCATCAACCCCTGTTTCCCTGACAAAAATAACAGCCTCTTCAGGGTCAGTAAAAAAGGCATCCCTTTCTGCCACCTGAATTTCATCCTCGGTGCCTCCCAGGCGGCCAAGCTCCCCTTCTACTGAAACCCCTACCGCATGCGCCACCTCTACCACCTTCCTGGTCAGTTTAATATTTTCTTCTAAAGGAAGGTGGGAACCATCGATCATAACAGAAGTAAAACCGGATCTGATGCATTTCATTACCTGGTCAAAATCTGTCCCGTGATCTAGATGCAGAACTACCGGCACAGTGGTGGATAATGCAACCTCACGCACCATTGCAGTTATGTATTCAAGACCTGCGTACCTGATTGCTCCCTGGCTGGCTTGAATGATCACAGGGGAGTGTTCGGCTTCCGCAGCGGAAATAATAGCCTGTACGATCTCCATATTATTGCAGTTAAAAGCACCTACTGCATAACCAACCGCATCTGCTCTTTTCAAAAGTTCGGCACAGCTTACCAGGCTCAAGGGCAATAACCCCCTTTATTCTTTAGACTTCCGCCTTATTCTTTTTGCCTTACCACGGCAGAGCCACTGCAGAGTACCGGTTTTCAACACAATTTCCCAAATATCTTTCATTGCTTTGCGGTCTTCTTTGGTCTCCGCTCCTATGATTCCCAATGCTCCGCAGCTGGGACAGCGCAGCTCCACCCGGTCCGCAAAAACCTCTACCTCAACATCAATATTGCCGCACTGGCAGGATAGTTTCCCTTCTGCGGCTAGTTTATGCAGATCATCCAAGATTTCATACATAACTTCCGGGTTGGCAAAGTAATCAGAAAAACCAAGATCCTCTGCCATCTCACGCAGAGACTTCTCCTGCTGAGCGATGCTTAGACGTACTTTTTGCTGTGGTCCAATAAAACCTATCTCAAGGCCTGTATCCTCACAATACAGAGGTAATACCTCAGCTGACCAAAGGTCCTTAAAAAGATAGTGGTAAAGATGTTTTGTTTCACACATCAGGCAGTCCAACTGCAGAAAATAGAGCTTCCGGTCCTTTGTGGCTATGGAAAGAAGCTGTGCCCCACAGTCACAGCTAAAACGCTGAGGCTTATTATCTTTAAAAGAAAAAAAAGATAATGTATGATATTTTATTTTACCGCATTCGGGGCAGCGTAAAGCAATAACATTTATGGTCTGAATTATCATCACAAAACCTCCTCCACCACTGCCGCAGGTGTATGCAATCATTATTCTCCATTTAAATACTAAATCCTTTAATTATTTTCTATTAATCAATGCAGTGCACCAAATTCGCCTAAGCTGCATAAATACTAGCACATATTATGCGTATTCTCCACACTGCCGGCTGTTTCCTGCATACAGTACTCCCTGGGGATAGATTCTCTGATTACTGTGCGCCTGGCCATTAAACTGACCGGAGTCCCCACCTCTATACCCGGTATCTTACCCACATCAATACAAGTTAATTCCATACCAACCTTTCCTATAACAGGAACTTTACTGCCATTGATATTGACAAAAAACCTTCCTACAGGAAAACCTAAATAACTCATGATCATTTTCACAATCAGCTTACTCAGGTCAATGAACCCCGAAGGACGAGGCGTAACATCCACCCCAAAGCCATCCCTGTAACCAACTGGTATGATCGCGATGGTGGTATCACTCTTCACCTTGTGGGTCCTTCCATAACCCACCCTCAACCCTTTTTTCACTTTCTGGAGATGGATAACTCTGCTCCAAAGGGACCAGGTATCTTCAAGACCGAGATTATCTTTAACACCAGGTGGGTACTCGCCGTATAATAAAGTTCCGATACGCACCATATCTAAGCGCATCTCAGGATAGAGAAGAGAGGCTGCGCTGTTGCAGACATGTTGCAGAGGTATCTGGATCCCCTTTTTTCTGAGGTCGTCCACCACACTCTGAAAAACCTGGAACTGGTGTCTGGTGAATTGAGGATCACCTGCGGCAGAAGCAAAATGGGTATAAATACCCTCCCATTCCAGCCCTGGCAGAGAAAAAATGCTGTCAGCATGCTCACTGATAGCATCCGGCAAAAAACCTGTTCTCCCCATACCGGTCTCCACCTTCATGTGAACAGGTAGTTTTACACCATGCCTCCTGGCTGCAGCACTAAGGAATTCTGCCTGCTGTACACTACTAACAGAGGATGTCAGATGATAATTCACCACATCCTCTTCCTCCCCCGGAAGAAGAGGACGAAAAATAAAGATCGGAGCATCTATGCCCTCATTCCTCAAAACTACTCCTTCTGCAGGGTGGGTAACACCGAGCATTTCAGCACCCTGCTTCAAAGCGGTGTGGGCCACAGGCACCATGCCATGTCCATAGGCATCAGCCTTCACAACTGCCAGAAGCCGGACCGAATCACCGATCAGGCCCTTTACACGGCTGATATTGCGGGCAACTGCATCTAGTTCTACTTCTATCCATATTGTATTACCATTCACTTCGATTTGCACCTCTGGTTAAACCACTCTCTTCTTTTGTTTCAGTTCTCCTTGGCCTGCTGTTTGTGTTTCACATAGCTCAAATACTTTTCATAGGCAGCTATCCCCTGCTGCCAGAGGAAGTACCACCCGGGAGAAAAGACCTGGTCGTAATCACCGATGAATTCTGTAAACTCGGCCCCAAACCCCTTTTTAAAGCGGTAAAGACCAGCCAGGGGATTCTCAGGGTCATCATTTGGCGGAACCCCTCTCATGTCATATACAGTACAGTTAAGAGACTTTGCCCACCGAATCATCTCCCACTGCAGAAGGTAGTTTGGCATCACATTGCGGTGCTGATTGCTGGATGCGCCGTACAGATACCAGACCCGGTCCCCACAGTAAAAAGCGATCGTGCCAGCAATCACCTTTTTCTGGTACTCAGCTAAAAATAAGCGGGCATTCTGTGCTGTAATAAACAGATCCCACATTTTCTCAAAATAACTGTAATCCCGCACCAGAAATTGATCACGCTCCGCTGTTTCCTTTAAAATATGGTAAAAAGCCATCAAATCTTCTTTGTTTTTTCCAATACGTACTCTTACACCCCTGCGCCCAGCTAAACGCAGGTTATACCTGGTCTTGCTGGCCATTCCCGCCAACAGTTCATCCTCTGATCTGCTGATATCCAAACGGAACACATAACGGGGCTGGATCCCGCCGAACCCCCCCACAGCATCTGCAGGTCTAAACCCCACCTTCTCAAGCCGGGCTTCTGCCTCCCTTTCCTGAATTTTTATATCAGGATCGATCTTAAGCAGCACTGCCCCCTCTTTCACTCCCAGTTTTTTAACTTGCTGCCAGAAATACTCCTCTCCTTGGTCATCACAGTCCTTCCCTATTACAGGCCCCCTAGGAGCATAAAATATTGATCTCCCGATAAGCGGAAGTTTTCTCTGCAATAGGGAGACTGCAGCTATTGGGGTGTCCCCTCTAGTTAACATAAGGCGCAGAGGCTGCCACCCTGTGCCCTTTTTCAGCTCCCCCCACTCATAGGTCTGCAGAAAATGTGGCCGTAGAGAGGTATGCACAAATCGATTGTACATCTCCCGCTTATCTTCATCTATCAAATGGACTTTATACAATATACAACCCCCATTTTCTCCCTGATCTGTTCATATATAGATATTATACACAATATCATAAATTATGACTATACCAAC
>CAZZEY010000128.1:0-4936 GCA_964653445.1 uncultured Syntrophaceticus sp.
ACTTAAGCGAATTGATATTAAAGTTCCTGATATAAATACTCAGCGCCGCATCGCCGACATCCTCTCTGCCTATGACGACCTGATTGAGAATCACCGAAAACAGATCAAGCTTTTGGAAGAGGCCGCCATGAGGCTTTATAAGGAATGGTTTGTGCACTTGCGCTTCCCCGGGCATGAAAATACACGCATTGTTGACGGCGTGCCAGAGGGGTGGATTCGTTCAAAAACAAAAGAATTCATCAAGTTTAGTTACGGTAAAGCTTTAAAAGCAGCAGATAGAAAGGGTAACAAATACCCAGTATACGGTTCTTCCGGTATTGTCGGCTACCATGAAAGCTATATAGTTGAAGCTCCTGTGATTATTGTTGGAAGAAAAGGTAATATAGGTAGTGTTTATCTTTCTTTTGAAAACGCATATCCAATAGATACAGTCTACTATGTAACCACAAAATTAAGTTTATATTACACATATTTTGAGTTATCATCCCGAACTTTTGTAAATAGCGATTCTGCTGTACCGGGTCTTAATAGAGTTTACGCAGAGTCAATGGAAATGATTTGTCCATGTGAATATATACAAAATGAATTTGATAAAAAGATTTCAATACTCTTTAAAAGAAAAAACAACCTTCAACGCCAAATCCAGTTACTACAACAAGCCCGCAACAAACTTCTCCCAAAACTGATGAGTGGGGAAATTGAGGTATAGGGGGTCAATGTTATGAGCTGGGAATATTCGGAAAACGTACTCGTGCAAAACAGTGCAGGCGACCTGCTTCGTGATGTGCTGGGCTGGGATGTTGTTTTCGCGTATAACAAAGAAGTCCTTGGCGAAAACGGCACGCTAGGGCGCAAGTCATATAAGGAAATCGTTCTGACACGCTATTTAAGAAAGGCTTTGTTTGAGCTCAACGACTGGCTGACCGATGAGCTGTGCAATACCGCCATAAAAACCCTGCTTGCTTTTACCGCCTCCGACACGCTCATGCAGATCAACCAAAAAGGATATGAAATGCTGCGTGACGGAATCTCAGTTACATATAAAAAGCCGAACGGAGAAACCGAAAATCGCAAGGTGTGCGTGTTCAACTTTGACCAGCCGGAGAAAAACCATTTTCTCGCCGTAAAGGAAATGAAAATTCATGGCGACCTTCACCGCCGCCGTACCGATATTGTCGGCTTTGTCAACGGAATACCGCTTTTGTTCATAGAACTGAAAAAGCAAAATGTTGATGTTCAGGATGCGTATACCTGCAACTATACGGATTACTTAAACACAATACCTAAGCTTTTTCATTTCAATGCTTTTATTATGCTGTCCAATGGTCTTGAGGCCAAAGTCGGGACTCTTGGCAGCAAATATGATTTTTTCCATGAGTGGAAACGTCTTAAAGAATCGGATGCCGGTTCGGTGGATCTTGAAACCATGCTGCGCGGAATTTGCGAGAAATCTAATTTTATGGATTTGTTTGAGAATTTCATCCTTTTCGACCGCTCCGGCGGGAAAATGGCGAAAATACTTGCGCGAAACCATCAGTATCTCGGCGTTAACGAGGCGGTTGAGTCATATAAAAACCGTAAGCTGAAGGACGGAAAGCTTGGCGTATTCTGGCATACGCAAGGCAGCGGCAAAAGCTACTCCATGGTATTCCTTGCCCAGAAAATCCGCCGCAAATTTCCCGGCTCCCCTACCTTTGTAATACTGACCGACCGCGAAGAGCTCAATAAGCAAATCAGCGATACCTTTGAGGCGTGCGGCTGTCTTGGAAATCTTAAAGCGAAACAGTATATTGCCTCAAGCGGTGAAGACCTGATAGCAAAGCTTAAAGGAAACCCAAGTTTTATCTTTACGCTGATACAAAAATTCAACGATCCGGAGGCAAAGCCAATCATCCCCGACCACGACATCATTATCCTGTCAGATGAAGCACATAGAACTCAAAACGGCATTTTTGCCGACAATATGTGCAGAATGCTTCCTACTGCCTCACGCATTGGATTTACAGGCACACCGCTATTTATTTATGACAACATTACAGAGCGTACTTTCGGCGGTTATGTGTCAATATACGATTTCAAGCGTGCGGTTGAGGATAATGCAACGGTGCCTTTATACTATGAAAACCGTGCCGATCTCCTTCATATCAATAATCCGGAAATCAATGACGAGCTTATTGAGGCGATTGAGGCGAACACAGTCTGCCGTCCCCTTGTCACAAATACCCCCGTCCCCTTGTCACACGCCTTGTCACACAGTCCCCTTGTCACATTTATGATGAGCTGTTCTTTACTGCTGCCGCGGACCAAATATTTACTCCCAGGTTAAAAAAACACCATTTATTGTATGTTTTCAGTGGTTTGATAGTGGGAACGCTGGGAAAAGGATAATTGGCAGGTTTTGAAGAAGATAAAAGAAATCATGCAAAGAAATCATGCAAAGGAGAGAGACAATGATTAAAGAATGCCTACGTCTAACTGATGACGATTTGAGCAGAGTCGGCAGAGAGCGTATCGAGTGGGCCTGGCGGAAAATGCCGGTATTGAAGCAGATCAGGGATGAGTGGGAGCAATCTCTTCCTCTTAAAGGTTTCAAAATCGCTGCCTGTCTTCATATTTCTGCTAAAACAGCAAATCTTGCTCGGGTGCTGAAAAGCGGAGGGGCTGACCTTGCCTTATGTGCCTCCAACCCATTGAGTACTCAGGATGATATTGCTGCAGCGCTCAATGTTGTTTATGATATTCCGACCTTTGCCAGGCGGGGTGTGGACAATGATTCGTATTACAGCCAAATCAATGCAGTATTGGATACAAGGCCTGATCTGACCATTGATGATGGAGCAGACCTGGTGACAACCATGCATAAAGAAAGACCAGATCAGATAAGTAATGTAATAGGAGGCACCGAAGAGACCACTACAGGGGTTATAAGACTTAAGGCCATGGCTCGTGATGGTGCTCTTAGATATCCTTTGGTGGCGGTTAATGATGCATTAACCAAGCACCTTTTCGATAACAGATATGGAACTGGACAATCGACCCTGGACGGTATTTTAAGGGCGACCAATTACCTTATCGCAGGCTCCACCTTTGTTGTTGTGGGTTATGGATGGTGTGGGAGAGGGGTTGCCTCTCGTGCCCGGGGGCTCGGAGCAAGGGTGATTGTTGTTGAGGTGGATCCCTTCAAAGCCCTGGAAGCTGTTATGGATGGACATGAGGTTACCACAATGAAGGAGGCCGCAATGAGGGCTGATTTTATTGTGACAGTGACCGGAGACATCCATGTGTTGGGCAAAGAGCATATTCCCTATTTAAAAGACGGAGTGATACTGGCCAATTCAGGGCATTTTAATGTAGAGATCGATATCCCGTTCTTGGCTGAGTTGGCTTGTCAGCGCAGGATTGTGAAAAAAGATGTGGAGGAGTTTACCCTAGAAGATGGCCGCCGTATTTATTTATTGGCTGAGGGCCGGTTAGTCAACCTGGCTTGTGGAGAAGGGCATCCGGTTGAGGTGATGGATTTGAGCTTTGCCAACCAGGCCCTGTCTGCAGCTTGGTTGGTGGCAAACCGGGGGAAACTGGAACCGGTTGTCTACCAGGTACCACAGGAGATCGATGAGCGGGTCGCCAGACTCAAACTGGCTGCATATGGGGTTGAGATTGAGGAGTTGACAGAGGAACAGAAACAATACCTGGCATCCTGGGAGATTGGAACCTGATATCGATGGTTGGTGTACATTTTTTTTGTTGTATTAGTGATAACAACCATTTTTGTGATATAATATGATTTGATTTTTTTCTAAAAGGTTCCTCTATTTTAAAATAACATCAGAAAAATAGGTATAACAGAATGGTGGGAGTTCAGTTGGAAAAACTAGAGATTCTTTTTACAGAGGACCAGCTGCGGACCAAGGTGAAGGAATTGGCAGAGCAGATTAACCGGGATTATAAAGGGGAACAACTCCTGGTGGTAGGCATCCTACGGGGTGCTTTTGTCTTTATGGCAGATCTGGTGCGTAGTCTGAATATGCCTGTGATCATAGATTTTGTTGCGGTTTCCAGTTATGGTGATGATACTGCTAGTTCTGGGGTCGTTAGGATTCTCAAAGACCTGGATGAGACCATAACCGGTCGTCATGTTCTTTTGATAGAGGATATTATTGACACCGGTTTGACATTAAAATACCTGTGCAAAACTCTAAAGACCAGGCATCCCGCGAGCCTTAAGATCTGTACCCTGCTGGATAAGCCATCAAGGCGCAGGGTTGAATTAACCCCTGATTATAATGGTTTTACTATACCTGATCATTTTGTTGTGGGTTATGGATTAGACTGCGGTCAGCACTACCGAAATCTTCCCAATATTTATATCATGCATCAGGAGTGCCGGGATACATGTCTAACTAAGGGGGAAACAGGTTGTGAGTGAACGCAAGGGCAGAGATTGGACACCAACTGCTTTTATCGAAGCACAGATCTCATCAATCAGAAAAACTGTAGGCAGTAACCGGGTTGTGGGGGGATTAAGCGGAGGAGTTGATTCAACAGTCGCTGCTGCATTGGTGCAGCGGGCAATTGGTGACCAACTGACATGTATCTTTGTTGACCATGGTTTATTAAGAAAAGGCGAACGGGAACAGGTGACAGAGATTCTCCAACAGGTGGGTGTTAATACTATCACTGTTGATGCCAGTGAACGGTTTCTGGCAAAACTGGCCGGTATAACTGATCCCGAAAAGAAGAGAAAGATCATAGGTCACGAATTTATCAGTGTCTTTCAGGAGGAAGCCGCCCGGTTGGGTGATTTTCATTTTCTTCTGCAGGGTACTATCTACCCTGATGTGATCGAATCTGATAAAACCGCAGGTGTGGTGAAGAGCCATCACAATGTAGGTGGCCTTCCTGAAGATATGAAACTTAAGCTGCTGGAACCGCTGCG
>CAZZEY010000129.1:0-4924 GCA_964653445.1 uncultured Syntrophaceticus sp.
GGTGAGCAGGGCTTTTTCTTTGGGGATAGAAATATGTAATAATATTATCCACATATTGTCCACAATTTGTGGATAACCTAGTGAATAGTATGGTGGGGCTTAATGCATTTAGAGATCCGCAAAGCAGAAAAACTAAGTTTTCGAGAAAAACAGGCGGTAATCCTTAAAGAAACCGGTTTTAGCAATGAAGATATTGCCAATAGGATGGGTGTTAATTCAGCTACAGTAGCTACTCTGTTAAGCCGGGCACGCAGTAAGGGATATGAAGTTGTGATTGTGATCCCCACAAACCTCGGCTTGTTTGGCGCAGAAGAAAGTGAAGAGGAGGTTTAATTTGCAGGTGAACTGGAAAAAGAATAAAAAGTTTGACAGCAAGCAGAAAAAAACAGCATGGAAGCGGCGTCTCATCTGTTTATCCCTGGTCTGTGGTGTTGTTTGTTTGCTTATTCTCCCTACACAGTTTAAAATTTGGAAACTGGAAGGAGAGTTGAAAGATTATCAACGCCAGGAACAGGAACTCCAGACACAAAAAAAGGAGATCATAAATCAGATCGATTACTATTCCAGTGATGCCTATGTTGAAGAACGGGCGCGGGAGGAACTTGGCCTTGTTAAACCTGGTGAGGTACCGATCCGTCATGCTGTTCCGGGAAGGGTCCAGGACCCTGATGAAAATGCAGTAATCGGTGGTTAGATAGGGTGTGATAGAATTTGTCTGGCCGGTTGAAGGCTGCGGTGGATATTGGTACCAATTCATGCCGTTTATTAATCGCTGATACCGAAGGTAAACAGGTTAAACCTGTGTATTCTGCTCTAAAGATTACTAGAATTGGTGAAGGAGCGACCAGTAAAGGTATTCTCAAAAAAAGGCCTATGGAGCGGACAATCAGTGTTTTGCGGGAATACCATGATTTGATCGAGCAATTTAAGGTTGATCACTACCGGGTAGTCGCTACTAGTGCTGTGCGTGAAGCAGCAAACGCAGCTTTTTTTCTTGATAAGGCTCAGCTAAAGACCGGAATGAAAATACAAGTCATCAGTGGGGAGGAAGAAGCTCGCCTTAATTACCTTGGTGTATGCCATGCTGTTTCCCCTCAAGGAACAGGTATTGTCATAGATATCGGTGGTGGGAGCACTGAGTTTACATATCAAAATGGCAGCAGCGGACTGTGCTGCTGCAGTATTCCTCTAGGGGCTGTTCGCCTGACAGAGCACCCTCGTCTCCTTACAGAAATACTTCTTCCCATGAAAGATATTTTGGATGAAATTAAACAGCTGGCCCAGCCAGCTTATATTGGGGTGGGTGGAACTATCACAACTCTGGCTGCAGTATCTGAAGGGTTAAAGGTATATGACCCTGAACTGGTCCAGGGCTATTATCTCTCCAAAGATAAAGTGGAAAGAATAATGTTTTTTCTCGCGGCAAAGAATAGTGAAGAACGAAAGAATGTCCCCGGGCTTCAACCAGAACGTGCTGACATCATTGTGGCAGGGGTTACCATCCTTTGGTCAATTCTATGCTATTTGGATGCACAGTGTTTGGTCGTTAGTGAGGCTGATCTTCTGCATGGAATTATATTGGAGTTGGCACAACAATAACCTGGGGCATGATAAAAGTCTTTGACCGTGAAAGGAGACCAACATTGAAATTAGCCCTTATTCCTCTTCTGAGTGGAGTTATCGCAGGTGTATCCATGGCACTGCAGGGTTCCTTCAATACAGCGTTAAGCAAGGTAATTGGTCTGATGGAGGCTAACTTTGTGGTGCATGTTATTGGATCGGTTGCACTTCTGGCACTGCTGGTGCTGGGCCTGGGACATGGTAATTTAGGCCAGGCCGGCAATGCCCCTTGGTTTGCTTACCTGGGCGGTATTTTTTCCGTTATAATTCTCTACACAGTGATGGCCAGCATCTCTAAGCTGGGTGTTGCTGTAGCCACTACAGCGATTATTGTTGGCCAGGTATCCACAGCCCTGATCATCGATCATTTCGGACTCTTCGGCCTTAAGTCGATCCCTTTCACTTGGTGGAAGCTTCTGGGTGTTGTACTGCTGGCTGCTGGTGCAAAATTAATGCTCAACTAGACTATCACACCTCTTCCTGTTAACTTCACGTTATATCCTGTTTTTTGTCGAAAACGCGTTAAAAAAACGCGTTTTTGTTATGATTTTGCCGTTTTATTGGTTAATTATTAATCATTAATTAAGATTCCACCTTGTTGTTAGGTAAAAAAACGATCTGTAAGCAGGAATAGACTCATAAATGTAGAAGTATTTTTGTTACAGTACCAATTAATATTACTAATACAACCCAAAGGGGGTGGCGGACGAGAGGACAGAAAATGATTGTTTAGTCACACAAAAAACTGTATATTTGTAGGAGGTGTATTAAGCCAGTGGAAGCTTATGTACTCCCAAAGGCAGAACTGGGTAATTTTTTGGCCGAACTGAAGAGAGAAAATGAGGTTTTAGGGCCAGTTGCCAAGGGGGAGGAATATATTTTCGCGCCTGTAGATGATGTAGAAGCGTTATGCCTTGATTATGACACTACTATTCTCCCCCCAGCAAAAAAGTTTATCCATATGCCCGGGGAAGTTCTATTCGAGTTTGAAGGTACTGTTGAAGGTAAAAGTCCAGAAAAAATAGGAAAACGTGTTCTCTTCGGAGTGCACGCCTGTGATCTTAATGGTCTGCTGAGTCTGGATAAGGTTTTTTTAGAAACCTATCCGGATCCTTATTACAAGGCTCGTCGTGAAAACACTACTATTATTGCTCTGAACTGTGTTTCACCATGTAAAAACGGTTTCTGTGCTTCATTTAATACCGGCCCTTCCGCAGATATGGGCTTTGATCTCTGCCTGACTGACCTGGGGGATAAGTATATGGTTGAGGTGGGCAGTGCCAAAGGCAGAGAGATGGCCAAGAGTTTCGCCACTGCTGCCCATGAGGACTATATTGCCAGAAATAGATCCCTAAGAGCTGCCCAGCAGCAGATAACCAGGCGTATTGACGCAGATAATCTAGGTGTTTTACTCCACCAGAACTATGACCATCAGGTATGGCAAGAGGTCAAGGAAGAATGTTTGGCCTGCGGTTCATGTACCAGTGTTTGCCCCACCTGTTACTGTTTTGGTGTTCAGGACTATGTGGATCTGACTCTGGAGAAGGGTGAGAGGCAGCGCTTCTGGGATTCCTGCATGTTTTATGAATTCTCCCGGGTGGCTATGGACCATATCTTTGTGCCTGACAGAGAAGCACGCATTAAACAGAGAATGTACCATAAACTCACCTACTACCAGCAGCAGTTTGAGGCTCCAGGATGTGTGGGCTGCGGCCGCTGTGTGACCGCTTGTGTCAAAAACATTGATCCGGTGGATATTGTGGAGCGGATTGCTGAGGACCCCAATCCTGAGCAAGATGTCAAATTGTACACACCACCGGAAAAGAAAGTAAAACCTGAACTTAACCCCTGGGAACCACAAAAAGCTGTGATCAAGTCGATCAAACAGCAAACACCAGATGTTCGCACCTATACTTTCACCTTTACAGATCCCGAAGTACAGGAAGCATATACATATGATCCAGGTGTTTTTAACCTGATCAGTGTTTTTGGAATTGGTGAATCCGCCATTTCCATTAGTTCCTGCGCGGATCTTAAGGGTTCTTTCGAACACACGATTCGGGCAGTTGGTAATGTGACCAATGCCCTTGCTGAACTAAAAGAGGGGGATGTAGTCGGTATCCGCGGGCCCTTTGGTTTCGGATGGCCTGTGGAAGAGATGCAAGGCAAAGATGTGCTTTTGGTGGCCGGTGGCATCGGACTAGCTCCACTCCGCCCTGTGATTAAACATATTCAGGCACGCCGGGACCAGTACGGAAAGTTTAATATTCTGTATGGATCCAGGACTCCAGAAGGCATGCTTTTCACAGATGAGTATGATGAATGGCGTAAAATTCCTGATACTGAACTGCATTTGACTGTTGATATGGTACCTCCAGGGGTTCAATGGGGCCACAATACCGGAGTTGTCACAACCTTATTTAATAAAGTTTCTGTAGATAGAAATAACACAGTGGTTGTTACTTGCGGACCTGATATCATGATGAAGTTCGTTGTACTCGATCTTTTGAAGCGCGGCTGGAGTCCAGAGAAAATCTATGTTTCTCTGGAGCGGCGCATGAGCTGCGGGATCAAGAAGTGTGGAAACTGCCAGATGGGTCCGGTTTTCGTCTGTCAGGATGGGCCTGTATTCAGGTATGCTGATATCAAGGACCTACCTGGCGGGGTCTTTTAAGGAGGTGTGCTAGGTGGCGAAACCAACAATCGCATTTTTTAAGTTCAGTTCCTGCGCCGGATGTCAGCTCAATGTGCTTAACCTAGAGCCTGTTTTGCTGGATATCGTGGGTGCAGTTGATATTCGCTATTTTGTAATGGCTAAACGGGAAAACTTTGAGGGGCCGTATACAATAGGTTTTGTTGAGGGTGCTGTTACTTCACCCAGAGAGCTAATGGAGCTCAAGAAAATCCGTGAGGAGTGCAGTATCCTGGTAGCAATGGGGTCCTGTGCCTGTCACGGTGGTATCCCATCCGTTAAAAATTACTGCGGTATGACCCAAAAAGAGATGGAAGAGAAGGTCTACACCGAGTTATGGGATCTGAAATCCGTCCCTGCCCACGGTATCGACTACTATGTAAAAGTTGATGCCTATCTGAAGGGCTGCCCTATGGATAAAGATGAATTCGTCATGCTGGTTACAAACGCCCTTAAAGGGCTTAATCCGCTCTTCCGGTATCATAGTATTTGCAATGAATGCAAGTTAAAAGAGAACAGCTGCTTACTGACCAAGGGGATACCCTGTATGGGGCCTGTGACTGCAGCTGGTTGTGGTGCTCAATGCCCCAGCCTCGGACGGGGTTGTGAAGG
>CAZZEY010000130.1:0-4866 GCA_964653445.1 uncultured Syntrophaceticus sp.
TTTGCCGAGGGGTACTTGAAACCGGTAAGATTTGAGGTGCGCGAATCTCTACCCCAGTGGGTTGTATGCGGAATCCTGGATGACCACGATGCTGTCAGGGAACGAAAGCTGGAAAAGCTGGTATGCCTTTTAAAAAACGACCAACCAGGGGAGAAAGCTGATTACAGGTCCTGGCAGCGAACTGCTCTGCGATTGGCTGAGACGCGCAAACTGCTGGCGAGTTTAGAGCATCTTCTGGCTCCGGAAAGGATTTTGCAAATCCAGAATCTTTTGCAGTCGGTCAGTGACAGTTTCATTAACTGGTACGAGCGAAAGCAGGGGACACTGGCCAGTTTGTTTCTTGTCTCCCATCCCTTGATGGTACAACAGATTCCCCAATACCTTGTATTACAAAAAGCGTCCTGCAAAAAAATTGCTTTAGTTGTCTTTGACGGCCTTTCTCTTGAGCAGTGGTTGACCGTAAAAGAGGCATTGTACGAAAAACTAAAAGCAATTAAGATGGAGGAGTATCTTACTTTTGCTTTGGTGCCGACCCTGACATCTCTTTCCCGCCAGGCCATTTTTTCTGGGGAGTTGCCCTATCAGTTCGGCGGTTCCCTTTTCAACAACCGCGGAGAGGAAAAATCATGGCGTGCCTTCTGGAGCAGGCAAGGGCTATCTGCCGGTAAACTGGCTTTATTAAAAGGGCTGCGGGGAAGTGAAGAGGATCTTGCCCGTGTAAGACAACACTTACATCGAGAGGTGTTGGGGTTGGTTGTTGACCAGGTGGACCGGTTGGTACACGCCCAGCAGTTGGGGCCTGCCGGAATGCATCAGGATATTAAACTGTGGCTTGAGCAAGGGAAAGCCATTGATATCCTTGAGGAACTACTGGCAGCAGGTTTTGATCTGTATCTGGCCTCTGACCACGGCAGCACCTATGCCACAGGTGGCGGTCGGCCTGATGAGGGTTGCCTTGTGGAAACAAAGGGGGAAAGGGCGCGCCTTTATACACAGGAGGAGATTTATAAGCAAGCCCTCAAGTCCATCCCCTGTCGCCCATGGAACGCCATTGGTCTTCCTGAAGGCTTGAGGGTGCTGCTTGCAGAAGGAGATACGGCTTTTGTAAATAAGGGTGAAAAGATCATGACACACGGTGGTAGTTCCATCGAAGAAGTGATTGTTCCATTTATCAAAATAGTGAGGGAAGAATAGATGCAGCGCATTGGTTTTGACAGGTTGATTAAGCTTAACTGGATTGAGTATTATGCACAGTTATCCCGCCAGGAAGAAGATACCGGCAAACTGAGGGAGCAAATGCATGAGGCGCTCTTTGAAGAATGTCCACGAATGGCCTCCCGCAAGAAAAACATAACAATTTTGCAGCGCATCTGGACCAGAGTAGAGGCAGAACATAGATTGTTGCGCCGTGATGCGCTCAATATCCTGGATAACGTCGCAATGCCTGAAAGACTCGCTCTTCATTGGGGGATGAGTTTGCTGGCTTATCCCTTTTTTAGAGAAATTGCCGCCTGTTGCGGCAGATTTCTCAAACTGCAGCAAAATTTTAGTAGACTGCAGATCAAAGAACAGATCACAGCTACCTGGGGTGCCAGGCCGACTCTTGAGCGGGCGCTCCCTAGGGTGCTGGAGAGCATGGTGGACTGGGGCGTGCTGTCCCAGGCAGAAAGGAAGGGATTATATCAGGCACAGCAGAAGATTCAGGTGACAGATAAGCAGTTGAGGGTCTGGCTTTTTTGTGTTTGTCTGGAAATAGAAGGGGGATGCCTTCCTTTGGAAAGGGTCGCATCACTGCCCTATCTTTTCCCGTTCGCTTTTATTATATCTCTTTCAGAAATCCAACAGACGAACAGCTTTTCGGTTACCCGTGAGAGGAATAATTGTATCGTCATACATAACAATGCATAACCGAGAGCAGTAATATAATGAAATGGCAGGAGATTTTTGTTATTTGTCAAATAAATGGAAATGATGTGTTACAATGCACATAAACTCTTTCAGGTGATATCCCAATGAAAATGGAGGATTGCATCCGTAAGGTAATCGACAGCTTCCCCCGCAAGGTACTCCACTGGGATACCGATATCCGTAATCCGGTGGTAGGGAGGCTTGGCTCTAGGTGGGATGAAGCTGGGGGATATGAGGCATTTGCAGCAGCGCTGAATAATCTGGTGGAGGAAAATGTGTTGAGCCCTGTGAAGAGCTCAGGTTTAAACGGGTTATCTCCGCCCCTTGCCCTGCGCTACAGGAAATTGTCTTTAAACGATGGTGATTATTCAGCAGTAAAGGAAGAGATACTGAGTGCCTATAGCTCAAACATGGATCTCTCTTCATTTTTGCGTTCACCTAAAGAATATGATAAATACCGGGATATACTGATGGCTATAGACCATTTTTTGATTGAAGTGAAAAATAACCCACCAGCAGTATGGGATACAATCAATGAGCGGTCTTTTGCCTTAACAGGTCATGAAAAGTTTCTGTCATCACATAAAGGCAATCAACTACTGAAACGGATCAAGATCTCTTTACAGGACCTATGTTGTGTGCCAGCGCCGGAACCCTTCTTTTTCTGGGCTACCGCGCTACCTCTTTTGCCTGGAGAAAAGGCATTCTGCCTGGTAGTGGAAAATAAAGATATTTTCCATTCGCTGAAATACCTCCTAGGTGCAGGAATACTCAAGACAACCCCAGAGATACACCTGCTTATTTATGGTGAAGGGAAAAAGATATTAAACAGCTGGTCTTTTATTTATGAGTGTCTGCCGGAGGCAGCGGGCTACCGATTTTTTTATTTCGGAGACCTGGACCCAGAGGGAGTGGGAATCTGCGCTGATCTGATTTCTGTTGTTAAAGGTGAAGTTGATACTATGCATGGGCAGTTATCCGTGCCAGCGGGTAAAAGGTGTGTTCCGGTTGTGGAAGTGCAACCAGCAGAGCCCCTTTACAACCTTTTGCTTGCAACAGGAAAAAGCCGTCCGATGGACAGCGACCAGACCCGCATTACCTGGCAACGTATGAAACCTTTTTTTGACCTTTGTTCCCCAACCCTATTAGATAGAATTGCTCCTTTATGGGATTCCAACCGTGTAATACCGCAAGAGGCGCTAACCACCAGCATGCTGGCTGCGAAAGGGTGTGTTGAATTATGTCTGCCGTAACAGCTGAAGACAAAAGGACCGCCCCAAGCGTTTTTACCGCGGCCAGGAAGTTCCCAGGCTTTGTCGGTTTGAATGAACGCATCGCCGCCCTCATGGAGGCCTTTCCACTTTATGATCTGATGTCCAAGAATACGCTGCGAGGATACTGCGGCTTTGAAATGGGGGTCTGTCTACTGCTTTATATTATGGAAAAAATGCTCCACTACGATCCCTGCACTTATGAAGATGCGAAAGATTTCATTTCCGATATCCTTCCTCTATTTAGCGGTACACGCCCCTCATCTGAGGAGATAGAACAGGTTACAGAGAAACTGCTGAACGAACTTTCCAACTACGGGCGCCCCTTTGAATACGAACACCAAGACCTCTTGGAGGGGAAAACTCGCCAGGTGAAGTTTCGCCTCATAGAGCAGAAGCCATACAGCCTGCCAGATAGGGATACCATTGAGCTCCGCCTGTCCAGAGTAGGGCTGGATCTTATTTTTAAGTCAAGAGAGATCTACCAGGACCTGCGCTTTTCTGTGATGCAGTTTTATCTTGATCAGCAGATCCGCAGGGGGACCTTTGAGGGTGCTTTGGAGACCGTGAAAGAACTGGGTGTAGAAGTAACAACCATGGAGCAGGAACTGGTTTCACTGCGCCAGGAGATCCGCCGTAATGTGGTGGAGGCACTGGATAAACCGGATTACAGGCGCATGCTCAATAGGATGACGCGCCAACTGCACCGGGAGCGAGAAACATTTGATAATCTAATTAAACTGGTAAGGGAAACGCACCAAAACCTTGATCAGTTAAGCTTTTCCCAGAGTGACACTAAACTGGTAAATTTAGGTTGCCTAGAGCAGCAACTTTACCAGGTTGCCCAAAGCCATTTGAAGCTTTTTAACTATCAATTGGAGCTGAATACTCTCACTGAGGATGCTTTGATGTCCAGCTTGCGCAGCACTCTGATGGTGCGTTTCCACCTGGAAAAGGAATTGCTGGCTGAGGTCCTGCGCTGCAACCCACCAGGTGAAGTTGTTGCCAGAACAGCGGTGCTTCCTCTACTGCAGCCACTGTCACCCCGCATTCTGGACCTGGCCACCTTCCTCAGGCCGCAGACACTTCTTAGCCGTGAGCGGGAACGCCCTCCGGAGGAGTTTTTTGATGAGATTGATTTAGATAAGGAAAAGCGCATGCAGGAGATGGAAAAGGAGCGGCACCAGCGGACTTTGGAACTGCTGCAGCGGATCTTTCGCCTGTTGCTCAAGCCTCTGGTAAAAAAAAGCAGAATATCGTTGAGTGAAATCACCGATTTGATCGACGAAAACGACTGGTCCTGGGGAGAAATGGCGGCTTTTGTTCATACCGTTCTGCTTTTACATCAGGCGAAAAAGATCCTGGCGCAACTGCCCTGGGAATACATACCGGGGGACACCGACCTTCTGGAGTTTGCCCTTTACCGTTTGCTGCAGCAGGATGAAGAACTGGCATCGCTAGGCGATGTTTTTATAGTTGCCGGTGAAGGCACTGTCGAACTGCCGTATGAAATGAATGTGTCGAACTTGATTTTATATAAAAATGATAACAGCCTACAGAGTATCGACCATTGAGCAAACCATTATCGCATGAGGCATCACCAGCAGAGATAAAAACTGTACGCGGAAGTTATGTGATCTTGCGGAAGCGACGGAAATGGTTCGGCTTTCGGCTTCTATTTATAGGA
>CAZZEY010000131.1:0-4847 GCA_964653445.1 uncultured Syntrophaceticus sp.
CCTGAGTATGAATAAGGTATTTAAACAAGCTGGATACCGATATACAGGCACATTGACCAAAAACTGTCATATCGCCGGTAGCTTTCAGGATATGAACGTATGGTGCAAAATGTTGTAGTTGCTAAGAAATGAAAAAACCTCACCTATAAAGGCGGGGTTTTTTTCATGCCCATCAAGCTTTAAAAAAATAAAACTCCGGTGTTTTTTACCGGAGTAAATCTGCATGTCTTATTCCTTAACTCATCCTGATCTTTTTATACTGTTTAGTGATCTCGATGACAGAGTTTTCAGTTGGAATTCGTTCCCCACTTGAACCTGAGGCATAACCTACTGCATCTGTATGGATAAGAGAGTACTCTGCGGTTTCCACATCTTTGAAGGGGCCGCCATGGGTTAGCACAATAACATCAGGGTTCACATCTTTTGCTGCCTGACAGATCCCTTGTATATATGATGCAGCGTTTTCAAGATTCTGTGTCTCTGCTGCTCCGGTCAACCCACCTGCAGTAACCCCTACAATGGCTCCAATCACATCTGCACCTGCTTCAGCCATTCTCCGCCCCTCATCAGGTGTGAACGCCCAGCCCACAGTAAAGAGATCCCTTTCATGACACAGTTTGATCAGCTCTACCTCTTTGGAAAATCCGAGCCCTGCAGCTTCCAGTTGTGCCCCAAATTCACTGCCATAGATTCCGGCAAAGGGCTCATTGGTAAATCCGGAAAAACCCATTTTCAGCAGTTCATCAATAAACATATTGATGTTCAACCTGGGGTCATGGGCACCGATCCCTGCAATACAGGGTGTTTCCTTGACGGCAGTCAGAATATCCCTGGACATCCTGACTACAAGTTCATTGGCATTTTCATAAGGGAGCCATGCCAAAAGGGAGGGTTGGGCAGCCATACGGTAGTGGGCAGTAGAATAAACAGCGATAATATCTGCTCCACCTAATTCCGCACACTTGGCTGTCAGGCCGGTTCCTGCCCCGAACATCAGTAGGGGTTTACCTGCATTAACTTCCTTGTGCAGGCGTTCCACTATCTGTTTGCGGTGATACTGCTTTGCCAAAAAATCACCTCCTATACCTGGTCAACCCCTAAAACTGCACAATATAGGGAAGATCCTGGTGGCTCCCTTTTTTCCATCTTCCTGTAAGCATTTCTTCCAACAGTTCTGACATAAGATCAGAAAACTCCGGTTCATTGAGGTGTTTGTCCACCAAGAGCACATCCAGATTTGGCTCATCCTTGTCGATAACCTTGCGCAGAGCAGATACAAAATATCCTGCCCGCAGTGACCATTCTGGATGATCAGGATCAGGAGCCCAAACAGGTCCTGGCCCTGGTCCTGCCCAACCGAGATCCTTATTAGGAACAGGCATATCACAGGCACCCCAACCCCGCAAAGGTATACAAATGGCGGTAGGACCCTTGGCTGCATTGAGTTTCTCCGCGATATGCTCACCGATTCTGTAGGTTTCATCTGTGGAAACCCCGATACATGTTACAGTTGGGTTGTGTACATAAAGTCCCCGTCCAGGCTGATCTGTTTCTTTTAAGAGCCTCTCTGGTACTGTATCCTTTGGACCAAAATTAATCAGATCAAGGCCGCCTGGGGCTATCACTTGAGGGATTCCCATTTCTCCCGCAGCTGTCAGACGGTCTATCCCTGCGCTGAGCACCCCGCCTAAAAGGAAATCTGCGATCTCATGGGTTGTGATATCCAGTACACCCACAATATAGCCATCCCGGATTAGTTCCTCTAAAGACCTTCCACCACTACCCACAGCATGGTTGATTAGGACATCATAGCCTTTGGTTTCGAAATAGTGTGATGCCCGCAGCACACAGGGAGTGGTAACTCCAAACATCATACAACCGATCAGCGGGCGCTCATCGGTAACTTCCATTTCAGGTGGTGTGGACATACCTACAACAGCTGCAGCGGCATTGTTGAGAATGGTGCGGGTCACCTTATTGAGGCCTGCTTCAGCTATCGGATACATCATACAGATGTCTCTTGTCCCCACATAAGGACTCACATCACCAGAGGCCATAGTTGTAAGCATCAATTTGGGTACACCGATGGGAAGTGACCGCATTACACTCGTGGCCATACTGGCCCCCATTGAACCACCATAAGCGATCATCCCATTCAGTTTGCCATCATCCAAAAGCCTGGCTGCCAACTTTTTGGCACCTTCGACAATTATATCTGATGCTTTACTGCGGTCCAGTGAGAAAACCTCATCTGTGGTCTTCCCTACCTCCTGCAGGACAGTGCTAATACTTATATCAGCCCAGCCGACTTCCCTGCCCACACTGAGCTCCAACACAATTGGGCTGCCACCTGCAGCCTTTACCCGTTCCGCCAAAAACTTAATTTCCTGTCCCTTGGTATCAAGGATTCCGGCTACCAGAATATTTGGTTTTTTGTCCACCTGATCAACTCCTTCGTTCGGAATCTATAAACAGACAGGGAGATTTTTCATAGAGAACAGGTACAACTTCAGTGATATCAACCTGACTGCAGGATATTAAATCCTCTACAAGGTTTATCTCCCGTAAGCGCTGCCCACTGAAGGAATCAAGAAAAGCGCTGATAATGTCTGGGTATGACTGATACAGTTTATATGCTGCCTGTGCAGCATCAGATAGCTTCACTCTTATGCCATTATCTTCTACCAGCCTTCTTAAGTCTGCAGCCAGATACCCAGCACAAAATGCATCATCCAGTACAAACCTTCCTTTTTCACCAGCACAAATTATATTTATACTTGTATTGTATTTATCAGACAGTTCCAGCGCCTTTTTGCAGCATGCACCTGCATTAAGGAAACAACCGATCAGCACCTCCGGCGCTTCAGCTGCCTGCTGCACTGCTTTTGTGCCATTGGTTGTAGTCAGCACAGCTTCCCTTCCTTCAGGTTTAAAACCCTCCAGTTCAGAGGGTGAATTACCGTAGTCAAAGCCATCTATGATTATCCCATTGCGTTCTCCCATAAGAAGCAGCCCTTTCGACTGTGCCAGAGTACGGGCTTTACTGATTGTTTCCACTGTATACACCTGCTGGCATCCCTTTGCCAGCAGGGTTACAATGGTGGAACTTGCTCTTAAAACATCCACTACAATACAAACATTTTCGAGGGAAGCTGACTGCACATCAGATGGAATCAGTACTGCATCTATGGACAGTTCTGTTTTCAAAACAAAATCTCCCTACCTGTTATATTTATTTGCTGTTACTTTAAAGGAATATTTTTAAACTGCTGAACTGCCTCGGTCAGCGGTTTCTCAATCGGAATCCGCTCGATGCTGGAAGCACCAAGGAAACCGACAGATTCAGTATTCTTATAGATGTAAGCTGTATCTTCAGGCATAGCTATAGGCCCACCATGGGCAAATATCATGATATCCGGTTTATTCTCCCGTGCTGCATTAGTCATATCTCTCACCAAAGCCGCTGCATCCTCTAGACTCATTCCTTCTGCATATTTGGAACCGATAGAACCTCCTCTAGTGAGACCCATGTGGCAGATCAATACATCAAGCTGTGCCTGTCCAACTAGTGCGGCTTCTTCCACATTAAAGGCATATCCCAGTGTAAAGAGTCCCAACTCAGAACCTGTTTTCAGTGTTTCGATCTCCCTGCTGTACCCCATACCGGTATCTTCCAACTCTTTGCGGAATCTCCCATCAATCAAGCCCACTGTAGGGAAGTTCATTACTGCAGAAAAACCCAGTTCAATGAGCTGTTTCAGATACGGCCTCATCTCACGGGTGGGGTCAGTACCGCAGATACCAGCAATCATGGGAACCTCATTTATCACCGGCATTATACGGTTGGCTAGGTCGATCACGATCTGGTTGGCATCACCATAGGGCATTAAACCAGCCAACGAACCTTTACCATCCATTCTGTAAAGACCAGAGTTGTAGACACCGATCAGGTCAACTCCACCTCTCTCAGCAAACTTCCCAGAGATTCCTGTTCCTGCCCCGGCAATAATCACCGGTTTCCCCTCATTGATAGTCTTGTTCAGACGATCCATAACCTGCTGACGGCTGTAATGTTTTGCCATTTTTTGATGACCTCCTTCGATTATTTCTTAATATCAAACAAAGCGTGTTCCTCATCATCTGAAAGACCCCAGGCGTCAATTGCACTCTGCAGCTCTGGATGCTGTTTACCTGCTTCTCTGAGAGAAATTCCCTGCAGAGCAGCATCAATAGCCTGCCGCATGGCTTTTCCTCCTGCAACAGGTCCCATCGGATGGCCGTGGATCGCCCCACCTGCACCCAGGATACAGTCTTTCCCTAAATCATTGATAATAGCAGGTACTACAGCAGGCATTACTCCTCCACCAGGCATCGGAAAGGCAGGCTTTAAATGAAGCAGCTTTCCCAGTAGATTATGTGCTATCTGCAGATAGCGCTCCCGCAGGAAGGGGAATTTTCCAAAAGGACTGGGATAAACCACGATATCTGCTCCTGCCATCCGTGCCAGTTTACCCAAAACCAGATAAGAGCTTATCCCGGAATAAGGTGATTCATACATGGTTCCCGCAAAATCCAGGTGCGCCAAAATTGGAACATTAATATCGGGATCCTCAGCAAGGCCTTGAAGAGCTGAGATACCTACTGTCAGATAGTTGATCATCAGAGCATTGGCACCTGCATCAAGGGCGCGTTTTGCATTGTCTTTTACTAAATCTGCTCTATCGGTAATATTTACTGTAAAGAGAACCTTATTACCGGTTTCTTCAAAATAGCGTTTCGCTTCATCAATGTAGAGTTTTATTCTTTCCTCCCGAGGGCAGAAGGGCGGATCTGAAATTAATTCATCA
>CAZZEY010000132.1:0-4829 GCA_964653445.1 uncultured Syntrophaceticus sp.
CGATAAAATAAACATTACACGAAACCGCCATAGCCCTTGCCAGATTAACAGTACCATGTACACCACAGCTGATATGTAAATTTGGTTCATGCCAGCCACCACTGCAGCGAACAGTACTGGATGGTGTCATTTTCCCGGTTTCAAGAGCAGCTATAGCAGTAACAGGCTTAAAGGTTGAACCTGGTGGATATTTGCTGGAGATTGCCCTGTTGATCATTACCGGTTTTTGATTAGGCCCTGGATTCAAATATTCCTGAACAATTTTACTGGAAACAGGGGGTACCAAACTGTTGGGATCAAATCCGGGACGGCTGACCATAGCAAGAATACCACCGGTATTGACATCGATCACAACTGCAGCACCTGCGCTCTTTTTAAGTTTTTCTAAAGATGCATCCATCCCCTCTTCCAGGGCCTTCTGCAGTTCGTAATCTAAAGTCAGCACCAGGTTATTCCCCTGCTCTGGGTCCACCTGGATCATATTCTCATTGGAAACAGGGCGCTCATTGATATCCACCTCTACCTGCTGAAAACCATCTTTACCTCTTAAATAGTCGTCATACTGGAGTTCTAAACCAAACCTGCCGATGAGATCACCCTGCTGGTATTTGTTTTCAGTGTCATTTTTAAGTTCATCCTCACTGATCTCCCCAATATGTCCCAATAGATGTGAAGCTAAAGTATTCTCCGGATAATAGCGCACCATTTCACTTCTTATAACCACCCCGGGAAGCTCCCGTCTCCTCTCCTCAAGACGCGCTATAACCTCAATAGGGACATCCCGTTTAATCACTATTGGTTCATAGGGGCGCACACTGTGGTCATCCATAAGCTCTTTGATATATGCGGCATCGATCTCTGGATAATGATCTGCAAGAAGTGCGGCCAGATTGTCTATGGTTTTATTAAGTGTTTCAGTATCTGCCTGCTGCCGCACAATTGAGATGGTATTCACAGTCTTATTGGAGGCCAGTACTTTACCTTCATGGTCAATAATATCCCCTCTAGGAGCCCGGATAGGAAGCAGACGAAATTGGTTCTGCTCAGCTTTGGTCTTATAAACTGAAGCTTCTAACAGCTGTAATGTTCCCAGTCGAACAACAAGAATAGCAAACAGAACAACGGTTAACAACTGAAAGAATCTATATTTTCCTTTTAATTTTTTTTCCATTTAGGCTCACCCAAATAATCGTCTTTGGTAGTTTTGATAGCTTTTTGAGTTGGATTTTCTCATACGGTAAAAAATGTGCATCAAAGGATAATAGAATAAAAAAGTAAGAACTACATTATATATTCCCTCTGTTAAAGTAGTCCTCATCAATTGGACAAAGGATAAAGGAAATGATCCACATAAACCCCGTCCCATGAAATAAACAGTATTATATAGAAAAGTACCAAAAAACACGAGAATAATTGGCACCACAGGGTTTTCTTTAAAAAGCCTTCCTTCCAATTTCCCTACTGTATAGCCGGTAATCAGTCCGCTTAGAGCACACAACCCTAAATAGCGTGAAATTACCAGATCCTGTATCAAACCGACAATAAAACCAACCACTCCGCCAACAGTGGAATTGCTGAATAAAGCGGTAAAGATGACAAGAATTAACATCAGATCAGGCATGGTGCCCCTGTACTGTAAGAGGGGGAAAATGGTTGTTTGTAGGATTAAGGCAAGGAAAAAAGAAAATATGATCAGTACAAAACGCCAGACTCCTCCACGCAAATAATTCCCCCCTCCCTGATCAACACATGAGAAACTTTTTTGTTAATACCATGATGTCTAATCTGCCTTAGCGGTACTCTCTGCTTCATCATTGCTATCTGCTTCATCGGTGCTATCTATTACATCAGTAGTCTCCAATACTTCTGTGATCAGGAATAGTTCCTCAAGACGGTCAAAATCCACAAAAGGCTTTATAATGGCATACTTGTAGATACCTGTGTCTTCCACATCGGTAATTTTTCCGATAGGCAGCCCTGGAGGAAAAATCTCTCCCATCCCTGATGTAACCACAGTCTGCCCCTTTACAGGCTGCGCATCATAAGGAAGGGATACCATCCTTAACAGTCCGGGGTCATCACTTGTTCCCTCCACAACCCCCGGGGTCCTGGTATCCTGAATCACTGCACCTGCTGCTCCTTCTCTATCAAGAATCAATAGAACCTGTGATGTATTCGGCCCAACAGCGATCACCTGGCCAACCAAACCGGCACTTGATACAGCAACCATGTGTTTTTCGATACCATCTCGGCTGCCTCTATCTATAACAACAATGTCTGATAGTGTATTTGGGGCGCGGCTAATTACCCTGGCTCCCAGCAAGGTATACTGTTCGGCATAGCGCTCCTTAAAATCAAGCAGATCCAGTAATCTCTGGTTTTCATAAATATATTCGCGCAGATGGTGGTTTTCTTGAGTTAGTATATCCACCTGTTCTTTCAGTTTTTTATTCTCTGCACTTAATTGGCGGCTTGTTCCTATACCATCCAGCGCGTCTCCAACACTATGCCAGGCCCGCATAACACCACCCTGTACCGGAGCAAACAGTTCATGGATCACAACCCCTCCGGTAAACCGCGCAGTGTAGTGTGCCAGAGCAATACAAAATACAGCAATGCCCAGGAGCACTGCTAGTTTTTTATAAAACGGTGAACGCCGTTGCAAATGTAATCACCCTAACGAGCAGATCTTGCAGCCATTACACGTTTCAATAGTTCAATATTTTCCAGTGCCTTACCTGTTCCCAAAGCTACAGCATAAAGCGGTTCCTCAGCTAAAAGCACAGGAATACCGGTCTGCTGGCTTACCAATTGATCCAGGTTGCGCAGCAGTGCACCACCACCTGCCAGCACAATACCGCGATCCATAATATCTGCAGACAGCTCTGGTGGGGTTTTTTCCAAACAAACCTTAATACCTTCAACAATACTAGCCACTGTTTCCTGCAGTGCTGAGTAAATCTCTTCTGAGGTTATTTCCACTGTTTTAGGAAGGCCTGTAACCAGATCTCTTCCCCGCACCTGGTAGAGTTCTTCTTCCCCATTCCAAACTGCTGATCCAATCTTGATCTTAATATCTTCAGCAGTTCTTTCTCCAATCATCAGGTTGTAGACCCGCTTGATGTGCTGCACAATCGATTCATCCATCTCATCCCCGGCAACACGGATAGATCTACTGGTGACAATCCCCCCTAGAGATATCACCGCCACTTCAGTGGTACCTCCTCCGATATCAACGATCATATTTCCGGTGGGGTCATGTACCGGCAGTCCTGCTCCAATGGCTGCTGCCATCGGTTCTTCTATGAGAAATGCTTCTTTCGCGCCAGCCTGCAGTGCAGCTTCCCGTACTGCCCTTTCCTCTACTGCGGTCACCCCTGAGGGAGTACTGACAACAACCCTAGGACGAACCAGAGGATTTTTTTTCTGCAGTGCCCGCCCGATAAAGTAACGCAGCATACTCTGGGTAACATCAAAATCAGCTATAACTCCATCTTTCATGGGTCTGATAGCAACAATATTGCCAGGAGTTCGTCCGATCATCTTCTTTGCTTCTTCACCGACGGCCAGGATCTCCCCTGTATCACGACGGATAGCTACAACGGATGGTTCCATGAGAATGATTCCTTTGCCCTTGAGGTGTACCAAAGTATTTGCTGTACCCAAATCGATTCCCAGATCTCTGACCAACAACACGTTATTAGCTCCTTCCAAATATATTCAGATTAATCCCTTTTCCTTGAAACTGGTAAAAACATGATCACCTATAATAATATGATCTAAAACTTCAATACCTATAATCCTTCCCGCTTCACATAACCGCTGTGTAATCTGCAGATCCTCCTGACTGGGAGATGGATCACCGCTGGGATGGTTGTGCACCAGGATAATCGCTGCAGCACTTCGCTGGACAGCTCGTTTAAAAACTTCCCTCGGGTGGACAAGTGAGGCATTAAGACTGCCAATAGAAACAGTATCCACATCCAGTACTCTGTTTTTGGTGTTAAGCAGTATCACCCGAAAGTGCTCCCGGTCAAGATAGCACATATCCTCCATAACCAGGAAACTTGCTTCCTCAGGGGAATGAATAACGGGTTTTAGCTCAGGCTCCAAACAAGCAAGCCGCCTTCCTAATTCCAGAGCTGCTTTAACTTGAGCAGCCTTGGCCAATCCTACCCCTTTAATTTGACACAATTCATCTAATCCAGCTTCAGCCAAAAAACGCAGTCCACGAGGATCCAATAAAATGCGGTGTGCCAGCTCAAGAACAGATTCATTCTTTGTTCCTGTACGCAGGATAATAGCTAGCAGTTCAGCGGCTGAGAGAGCACCTGGCCCCACTTCTCTTAGCCTCTCTCGCGGCCTCAAGTCCGCGGGCATATTTTTTATGGTGAGACGGTATTCGCTCTCAGGCATAGAAGATCCACCCCAAACTCCCTGAATAAATCCGGAAGCCTGCTCAAAGGGAGACCAACAACATTAAAGTAACAACCCTCGATTTTCTCTACAAGAAGGGCACCCAATCCCTGAATACCATAAGCACCAGCCTTGTCCAAGGGTTCCCCGGTGGCAACATAGCCTGCGATTTCTTCCTCAGTTAAATTACGAAATTTCACTCTGGTAGTTACAGCTTCTCCCCTGACCAACTCCGGAATCAACCGCTGCAAAACTACACCACTGACCACTTCATGAACACGGCCTGACAAAAACTTTAGCATCTTGGCCGCTTCTTCCTGGCCACGCGGTTTCCCAAGAACCCGTCCTTCACAGGCAACAACAGTATCTGCGCCCAGAACAATCGCCCTCGGGTAGTTTTTGGAGACAGATTC
>CAZZEY010000133.1:0-4823 GCA_964653445.1 uncultured Syntrophaceticus sp.
ACTTCTTGGTAGCTGGATCACGATACAGCAACCGCTGAACAAGTTCCCCCTGCTGTAATGTCTTTTCCACTATTTCCGGTACATCTTCTGCTTTTACCCTGCAGTATGTAATATCATCAGGAAGGATTTTGACAAGGGGGCCCTTTTCGCACAAACCATTGCATCCTGTAGCTTTAGCAAATGTTTCAACCCCAAAATTTGCTTTCCCTGTAAGGGCATCACAGAATGCCTCATAAACAGCGCCACCGCCGTTGGCCAAACAGCCTGTACCACAACAAACCAGGATCATTCTTTTTTCAGAGTTATGATTACTCATCGCTCTGCCCCCTATGCTCCTTGATGATTTCTCTTAATGCTGCAGGTGTAACCTTGGGATAAACTCGATCATTTGCCAGGAGAACAGGCGCTAAAGCACATGCTCCCAGGCAGTTAACAGTCTCCAGAGAAAACTCACCATCAGGTGTAGTTTCACCTGGCTTTATCCCCAGCATCTTGTATACTTCATCGATAATAATATTCGACCCTTTAATATGGCAGGCTGTTCCGTCACAGGTTTTAAGTACTACACGGCCTTTGGGAACGAGACTAAATGCTTTATAAAATGTAGCCATGCTGAATATAACTGTCATGGGGGCATTGACATGTTCAGCGGTCATTTGCAGGGCATCTTTCGGTAGATAATTGAACTGCTTTTGCAGATCCTGCATAATCGCCAGGATATATCTCCTTTCAGGAGGATACCTGTTGATGATCTTCCCCATAGCTTCCTGATCAGCAGCTTGCTGGCTGTTTACGGCCATTATTAATCCCTTCCTCCTTATCTTTTCGCTTGATATCTTCTCAACAACAGCTGCTCATTTTCTATTCAAATTCAATTTTTCATTGTAAAACCCTTTATTAGAATAAAGAGGGGCGGAACCTCTTTTCCGCCCCCTCCTTGTGATCACCCACCTGCAAGTCTTGGGAAAATTGCCACCTCATCATCTTCCTTTAAAGGTGTTGCCAGACCTGCCAGGTGCTCTATTGCCCTCCCATTAACCAGAATGATCACATCTTTACCTATTTGTTTCTCCTGATCTGGTACAGTTGGAGTGAAAAGCCACCTGGTCATCTCTTTGCCATAATGGCTGGAGAGCTTCTCAAGCAGTTCCACCAGCGTAGTTCCTGTAAAACCTGTAGTTTCCTTCACCCCAGTAATATCCCGGAGGAGAGCAAAAAACTTCACTTTCAAAGGGGATCACCCCCCTTCATACATTATTGGAGGCCTAATTCCTTCAACTTATCAGGTGTAGGTCTTCCTTCAGCATCCCAACCACGCAGCTGATAGTATTCTGGGAGCATAACATCCAATTTGTTAACATGCCCCTTTGCGGGGCCAACCTTGACCGGCTCTTTCAGCATACGCGGTGGCAAACTGTCATCCTCTTTGGTAAATCCATTTGTGATATTGAAGAGTCGCTCCATATTCCAGATTCGTTCTCCGGCTATCATTAATTCTTCAACAGTATAGTCAAGTCCTGTTGCAGCAATCATCTGTTCGGAAAGTTCAGGTGCCCCGATAGCAAAGGTCAAGAACAAGCAGATTCCGGAGGAGTCCACAGCTGCTGTTAAGTCCTGGAATGTCTTGGTCCACCCTGCTTTTCCTTCAGTTGCCAGGTTATCCAGCTTTTCAGGGAGTCCCAGAATTTCCGGTGAGGTCATATAGCCACGCACATGGCAGCCGCCTCGGTTGTTGGTGGCATAGTTTAGCCCCATACCCTGCAGTACCCTAGGGTCGTAGGCAGCCATTTCTTGTTTCTTACAGGTCATAGAAAGCTCAGGATGGCCATATTTGCTTGCCATCCGGTAAGAACCTTCAGCCAGATCATCACCAAAACCTTCCCTATAAGCAGTTTGTCTGGCAAGCTCCACCATTGCCTCGGCGTCGCCCCATCTCAGTACACAACCGATATTCTTCTCAGTAATGGCCCCAATGTCATAAAGTTCAAAGGCACACGCAATTGTGCTTCCCAGAGTAATCGGGTCCATTCCTAGTTCATTACAGTAGTTGTTAGCTTTGATGATAGCTGCCAGGTCATCAATACCACAGTCAGCACCAAAGGACCAACCAGCTTCATATTCAGGACCTTCGCCAAAACCTTTAAATGGGCCATCAGGCACATTAACGATTCGGCCGCAGCCAATACTGCATCCCATACAGCCTTTATTGCGGACCAAATATGTATTGGCAAGTGTTTCACCACTTGTGGCATCAGCATTGGGGAATGTTCCGGAATCCCGGAAGTTATTTACCGGTAGTCCACCAGATTGATCAAGGATGTTGATTAGTATCTGTGTACCATAAGCAGGGAGTCCCTGACCGGTTACCGGATGATCTGCCACCATCTTGCGCGCCCTTGTCAAAGCATCAAGGAAGTCGTCAGGATTAGCCACTTTGACTGCTCCGGTGCCTCTCACTACAACAGCTTTTAAATTCTTGCTGCCCATCACAGCACCGACACCAGAACGCCCGGCAGCCCTTGTATAGTCATTCAGAATGCAGGCAAACTTGACCAGATTTTCTCCAGCTGGTCCAATACAAGCCACTCTGGCATCGAAGTTGGTTTCATTTCTCAGAGTATCAGTTGTTTCATTAACATCTTTTCCCCAGAGGTGTTCTGCACAGCGCAGTTCAACTTCATCATCATTGATCCAGAGATAAACCGGCTTTTCAGACTTACCCTCGAAAATAATCCCATCATATCCAGCGTATTTCAATTCTGGGCCCCAATAACCACCAGAGTTTGAGGCTGCCATAGCACCGGTGAGAGGTGCTTTACAGATCACATTGTAGCGGCCTGCATTAGTTGCTAGTGTACCGGTTAAGGGACCAGTCATAAAAATTAAATTATTATTTTCACTAAAAGGATCCATCTTAGGGTCACACTCTTTGATCCAGAGACGTGTTCCCAATCCACGAGCCCCTATGTAATTTTTCGCTTCTACCGGATCCAGCGCCTCTTTTTTCACTGTTCCATTGGTCAGGTTAACCCGCAGAATATGTCCTACCCATCCGTACATTATTCGGTCACCTCCTGCAGCGCCTCTTTAAATCTTGCGGCATATGCCCGTTTTTTGGCCAGTGTACCACTACTGGCTTCCACATAGGTGATTGCCCCACCAGGGCAGAACTTTGCACACTGAGGATCACCATCACAAAGGTCGCATCTCAGAATGCGATTCTTTGTGGGATCATAAGCAATATTACCGAAGGGACAGGCTTGAACACACATCTTACAGCGGATGCATTTTCCCTCATCCACTACCAGTGCTCCGGTGGCCTCATCGCGTTTGAGCGCCCCACTGGGGCAGACCTTCTCACATGCTGCAGTATCACACTGCAGACACATCAGAGGTACAGATATTCCCTCTTGTTCAAACTGCATTACATTGACCCTGGCCGCACTGGGGCGAAACTCCTTATCATGTTTGAAAGAGCACGCCAGTTCGCAGGTACGGCACGATATACATTTCTCTGGATTTAGCATCAGTACCTTAGCCATCCTTGGTCTGACCTTTTAATAGGTCAGACACTCCACCTCCCTCATTAAAATTTAGTGTTCAGAATGCGGTTACCCAGTGCACCTTTACACTCTTTTTCAATACTCTTAAAAAGAACACCTTTGTGAAAATTTAGGAATTAGGCAGCCTTCCTCCTCAAAAGCCCCCCTTTCTTCTCTTCCACTGTATACACCTCTTGTTAAATTTTTATCTATGCACATAAACCTTTGCAAAAAACGTACCAATTTACTAAAAATAAAAACAAGTTCGGTAACATTACTTGGACACAACTGGTAAAAATACAACAGCTATTTCTCGGCGCCAACAGTAAACCTTCAGCCTGTTTATTCAAAATCTAAAAAAAATGCCGCAAACGCGGCAAGATTAATCGAAAAATCGGAAGGTTAACGAAATTTTGTTCCCTATTATTTCTTTTCTTTATATAGATAACGCAAAACTCTGGGTGTAGTCGTCAGCCATTTAGCAGCCTGAGGATAGCGCCCGCCTGCATCCCGCAGTGCTTTACTAATTAATCTTCGCATAGAATCATTGGCAATTTCTTTCAATTTATCCTGAAATGAGGGCAAGTCAAAACCTGCACTAACATCGATTTGATCTACTAGAGTATCAAGTCTATGGGCAATATCATCCAACCCTTTTTCGACCGAGTTCAACTCAGAAATGGTTTCCTGGTCTTCCACCACTGCTGTATTATCTTGGTTATTGATATGAATAGGTTTTTCTTCCTTTATTTTGGATGGCAGGTGTTCCGGCATAATCACTGACCCATCACATATAGCTGCCATCTGTTCAATAACATTGGCCAACTCCCGTATATTACCCGGCCATTTGTATCTAGTCAGTGCATCCATTACTTCAGTACTTAAGCGAGGGGGGGTTGGTCCATGACGCTTGTGGAGAAAGTGTTCTGCCAATAAAGAAATATCCTCTGGACGCTCCCGCAGAGCTGGTAGGTTCAAAGTCACAACATCAAGCCTGTAAAAAAGATCTTCCCGAAAACGCTGTTCAGCAACTAGCTTCTCCAGTGGAGCATTTGTTGCAGCAATGAGCCTGGTGTCAACTCGAATCGGACTCTCTCCACCTACCCGAAAAATCTCCCCTGTCTCTAGAACACGCAGCAGTTTCACCTGAATAGGCAAAGCGGCATCACCAATTTCATCTAGGAACAAAGTACCCCGGTGGGCAACCTCGAAAATTCCTTTATGCTGTGATGTTGCTCCTGTAAATGCACCTTTTTCATGTCCAAACAATTCACTATCCAG
>CAZZEY010000134.1:0-4806 GCA_964653445.1 uncultured Syntrophaceticus sp.
AGGTTTTGTTAATGCTGTTGGAAACTACAATTGAAGAGATTAGGGAATTGAATGTAGAGGCAATGGAGAAAGCCCGCCAACACCAGATGAATCTGATTAAGCCCTATGGGAGCTTAGGTTTGCTGGAAAGTGTTGCGGTCAAAATTGCGGGGATTACAGGGGAGATTAGCCCCAATCTTGAAAAGAAAGTTGTGCTGACCTGTGCGGGTGATCACGGGGTGGCAGCTAAAGGTGTCAGTGCTGCTGACCAGGAAGTGACCATACAGATGTTGAGAGGGATGTTAAACGGGGGAGCTGCTATCAATGTGCTCAGCAGGCATGTGGGTGCAGAAGTAGTTTGTGTTGATATGGGTATAAAAAAACCTGTGGATGATCCCTGTCTTGTGGTGAAAAGGGTTGGTCCAGGTACCTGTGATATCAGTGAAGGGCCTGCTATGACAGAGGAGCAGGCCAGGGCAGCTGTAGAAGGCGGTATTGAGGCAGCTCATGATGAAATCAAAAAGGGGGCGCAGCTCCTGGCAACAGGTGATTTGGGGATCGGCAACACCACACCCAGCTCTGCTGTTCTCGCTGCTTTTACCGGTATTCCTGTAGATGTGATCATAGGTAAAGGGACAGGTATAAAAAATGATGTGCTGCAGCGTAAGATCCGCATTGTGAAACAGGCTTTACAGAACAATAAACCAGATCCCAGGGATGGACTTGATGTGCTTGCCAAAGTAGGAGGATTTGAAATCGGAGGAATAGCCGGAGTGATTCTCGGTGCTGCTTCAAAAGGGGTTCCTGTGGTGATCGATGGCCTTATTTCTGGTGCTGGCGCTATGATCGCCCGGGCTTTGGCCTCGCAATCAGTTGATTACATGATCGCCTCCCACCTTTCAGAAGAACCGGGGCATAAGATTATGCTGACCTGGTTAGGTTTGAAGCCTATGCTTCATATGAATATGCGTTTGGGAGAAGGAACAGGAGCAGTACTTGCTTTTAATCTAATTGATGCAGCTTTAAAGATCGTCAGGGAGATGGCCACTTTTGATTCAGCTGGGGTGTCTGATGCCGGTTTACGTTAATTGAGGATAATATTCGTTATCATTTAATTGCCACCTATTATCTGCGATGCTAATATTTTAGTGACAAAGTCAGGCTCAAAATTGGAGCTGGGTCTATTCTTAAGACAGCGGGTTAGAAATTCCGTGGGACTTCATCAAGCCTTTTCATTAACCTTGATGGAGTCCTTTTTATATATTAAGTAAAACGGGGGTGTCAGCTTTGAATAAGGTAGATGTGGCAAGGCTATCTGTTTTGTCCAACTCGATGCTGGTTGTTATGAAACTGGTAGTGGGAATCGGCATTAATTCTGTCAGTGTCCTTTCAGAAGCGATCCACTCCGGTCTTGACCTGGCAGCTGCCTTGATCGCCTTATTTGCTGTGAGTAAGAGTGGTAAGCCACCTGATAAGGAGCATCAGTACGGACATGGAAAGATTGAAAATGTATCTGGAGTGATTGAGGCACTTCTGATTTTTGCGGCTGCCATTTGGATTATCAGGGAGGCGGTGCTTAAAATCACGTCAGGTGCTGAAGTGGAAGCTCCGCTGTGGGGTTTGATTGTGATGGGTATTTCTGCTGCTGTTAACTGGGTTATATCTTCTCAGTTAATGAAAACAGCAGTAGAAACCGATTCTGTGGCACTGGAAGCAGATGCACTGCACTTGAGAACAGATGTTTATACATCAGCAGGTGTTGCAGTAGGGCTGTTACTGCTCTGGGGCACAGGTATTCATTTGTTTGATCCTTTGATCGCTATCGGTGTTGCTCTGTTAATTATCAAGGCTGCCTGGGATCTGACAGCCAGGGCTTTTTCACCGCTGCTGGATGCCAGTCTGCCTCATGATGAGGAAGAAGAAATCATAAAGATTCTTCAAAATTACGGGGATTTTTTTATTGGTTTTCATAAATTAAGGACACGCAAAGCGGGCCCCCAGAGGTTTATCGATCTGCATTTAGTGGTGCCGCGGTACAAGAGTATTACAGCCAGTCATGAACTATGTGATATTATAGAAGAGAAGATCATAGAAAAATACCCTAGTACCCAGGTGCTGATCCATGTGGAGCCCTGCCGCAATAATGAGGATTGCCCAGAGTGTAGAGAATTCGAACAGTGCCCACTTTCATTAAAAAACCATCAAGAGAAGGGAAATAATAAGGCAGAAGCGAATATTCCAGGATAAATAATTGCATAACTTAAGGAGTGTAAGTTGAAAAATGCCGTATTATATCCTGGGGGTTTTTCTGTTCGCAATATTAATTGCTGTTTTTGCTGTACAAAATGCCGGGGCAGTTTCAATTAAGCTTTTTTTCTGGACAGTGCCGGGGATCCCCCTGGTGCTGATTATTTTCGGAACAGCTCTTTGTGGATTTGTTATCGGGGTCCTGCTGGGCCGCCAAACAAAAAAGGGAGGGCAAAAGGTTTCTCACCAGGGGAGTAATAAAGAGAAGTGATGGACTGCTTGACAGAATTGCTGCATTAACCATACCATATCATGAGAAAGGAGGGTGCAGGTGGATATAGCGCGTCTTTTTAAAAAAATCGAAAGCTACTATCCCAGCTATGACCGGGAAAAAGTACGGCATGCCTTTCTTTTTGCGGAAAAAGCTCATACTGGTCAATTTCGCAATTCTGGGGAGTCCTTTATCCAGCACCCTCTAGAAGTGGCGTGTATCCTGGCGGATCTGGAGTTAGATACTACTTCAATTATTGCCGGGCTTTTGCATGATGTTGCGGAGGATACTGAGGTTACCCTTGATGAGATTGAGGCTGAGTTCGGTTCTACTGTGCGATTTCTGGTCGCGGGAGTGACCAAACTGGGTAAAATCGAATACAAGTCCAAAGAAGACCGCCACGCGGAGAATTTGCGGAGGATGTTTATCGCTATGGCCCGGGATGTCCGGGTAATATTGATCAAGCTTGCGGACCGGCTGCACAACCTGCGCACTCTCAAACATCACTCTCTACAAAAACAGCGGGAGATTGCTCAGGAAACCCTGGAGATCTTTGCTCCTGTAGCGCACCGCCTGGGGATCTACAAGATTAAATGGGAGATTGAGGATCTTGCTTTTCGTTTTTTGGAACCTGAAAAGTACTATGAACTGGTAGATAAAATTGCGAAAAAACGCAAAGAGCGGGAAGATTATATCAACTTAGTAATTAATAAACTGACCGACAGGTTGGGTGAAACAGGAATAAAGGCTGAAATTTCGGGGAGGCCCAAAAATCTTTATAGTATCTATCGAAAGATGGTTGATCAGGAAAAGGACATTTCGGAAATCTATGACCTGATTGCTGTCAGAGTTATCGTCAGTTCAGTCAAAGAATGTTATGCTACCTTGGGAATAGTCCACACCATGTGGAAGCCGATCCCAGGTCGTTTCAAAGATTATATTGCTATGCCCAAACAGAACATGTACCAATCGCTGCACACCACTCTGATCGGTCCACTGGGTGAACCCTTTGAACTGCAGATCCGCACCTTTGAAATGCACCGCACCGCAGAATACGGAATTGCCGCTCACTGGAGATACAAAGAGGGCAGTCATCCGACAGATGAGGAGTTTGAAAAAAAGCTTACCTGGTTGCGCCAGATTTTGGACTGGAATCATGAATTGGGTGATGCCCGGGAGTTTATGGAATCACTCAAGATCGATCTTTTTTCAGATGTTGTTTTTGTTTTTACCCCAAAGGGGGATGTGGTTGAACTCCCCTTTGGCTCAATCCCTGTAGATTTTGCCTACCGCATTCATACAGAGGTGGGCAACCGCTGTATTGGGGCCAAGGTCAATGGGAAGATTGTTCCCCTTGATTATCAACTGAAAAATGGTGATATAGTAGAAATTCTTACTTCTAAGCAGAGTGGTGGCCCCAGCCGTGACTGGCTTTCTATTGTAAAGACATCACAGGCCAAGAACCGAATCAGACAGTGGTTTAAAAAAGAGCAGAAGGTCGATAATATCCTAAAAGGCAGGGATATGCTGGAAAAAGAGCTGCAGAAACAGGGGTTTGACCCCGCTGCTTTTCATAAGATTGAGGGCATTGAAGAGACCTGTAGGCGGCTTGGGTTTCAATCAGTGGAAGATCTGTTTGCCGGAATCGGTGGAGGAACTCTCTCTCCGGTTACTGTGATGAGTAAGGTGCGCAGTGAACTGAAAAAAGAAGAAACTATACCTGCCATTGAAGAAACTCAGCTGCTGATGAAGATACCTGAGAAAAAGAAAACTATAACCGCAGGTGTCCGGGTTAAGGGAGTAACTGACCTAGCAGTTCATCTCTCTCACTGCTGTAATCCCTTGCCTGGAGACAGAATTATCGGTTATATTACACGGGGGAGAGGTGTCTCTGTGCACAGGGCTGACTGTCCCAATATTGCTCATCATTTAAGTGGAGAAACAGAACGGATTATTGAGGTAAGTTGGGATGATGAGATCCCCGCTGCCTATCAGGTGGAAATAGAGGTTAAAGCCTTTGACCGACCACACCTGACAACAGATATTATGACCACAATTACAGAGACAAAAACAGTGATCAATGCTGTTAACGCAAGGGTTTTAAAAAATAGAATGGCCAAAGTTAATCTAAAAATTGAAATACAAAATATTGAGCATCTTTATTCGGTAATGCAAAAAGTAAGCCATGTCAATGATGTATTAGAGGTACACCGGGTGGTACCCAGTTAAGGGGTGGTATTTTTGAGAGCTGTGGTCCAGAGGGTGAGCCGCGGCTGGGTGCAGGTGGAGGACCAAGAGATGCGCCCAAT
>CAZZEY010000135.1:0-4667 GCA_964653445.1 uncultured Syntrophaceticus sp.
ATCCAACAGGTTCAACAATCTAACGAACAGGCGCAACAGCATAGTTTTGCTGCACAACTGTTGCGTGAAAAAGAAATTGCCCAAAGATCTGTTCAAAACTCGCCTGAGAGCAAAGAGGGAAGGATCCGGGAGAAGGAGGAAAAGTCCGGTACAAAAAAGAATTTTGGGCAAAAGGATGCGCAAAGCGGAGCGCATCACTCTGAACAGAATCAGGAGATGCCAACAGTTGCTCCTGGTCATTTAATTGATTTGAAAATCTGATCTAGAGGTGCATTAACAGAAATGGAAGAACCAATCATTCTTATATTATCACTGCTGACTATTAGTGTTATCATTCTCGTTTTTGTAGTTGTTTGGCGTGACCGGCGGGACCTCAAACTGAATCAGGTTGCCAAAGAGGTAAAACATTTAGAAGACCTCCTCCAGGAGATACAACATACCAAACAGGAAATCGAAGAGATGCTGGTGAAAGCCAAAAAACAAACTGACCAAGCAGTATCAAAGGTTGACAATCAAATGAAACAGGTGCGGGCTTCAGTGGCTAATTTGGAGCAAAGAATTCGTGATAGCGGCCGGGATAAAAATAAACAGCAGAAGCATTCACAGCAAAAATTCTCAGGAAAAGGTAAATCCCGTACCAACAACCCCAGAGAAAAAGGGGAATCCCATCCCAAAAACAATAAAAATAATCCTAAAATTGATGATGGAGAAAAATACGCAAAAATGGTGGAGTTGGCCAAAGAGGGCTTAAGTAAAGAGGAGATTGCCAAAAGGCTGAATTTGGGATGTAAAGAAGTTGATGTTGTATTAAAACTTAAACAAAAGAATATAAGTTAACAACAGATATTAGTTAAGGATATTACAGCACCTTTCTATGATGAAGGTGCTTTTTTATCTGAAAAGACAATTAATCACTAAAATCAGGCGAATTTGTTGCTTGAATCCATTTCTTTGTGTTATACTATCGATTGGAAAAAACACACGCCAGCTTTGGAGCCAGGCAGTGGTCCTTCGGGTCTGCGTGGTTATGAAAGCGGCGGAGGAAAAACCAAAAGGAGGCTAATTATGGCAGTAGTAACAATGAAACAGTTGCTTGAAGCAGGGGTTCATTTTGGACATCAGACAAGGCGCTGGAACCCCAAGATGGCGCCCTATATTTTTACGGAGCGCAATGGTATTTATATTATCGATTTGCAGAAAACTGTAAAGAAGATTGAGGAGTCCTGCAATTTCATTAAAGATGTAGTAGGTGAAGGGAAAAGTGTGCTGTTTGTAGGAACCAAAAAACAGGCCCAGGATTCAGTACGGGAAGAGGCTGAAAGATGTGGGATGTTTTATGTTAATGTCAGATGGCTTGGTGGAATGCTGACCAATTTTCAGACTATCCGTAAAAGGGTTGAACGCCTACGGGAGCTAGAGGATATGGAAGAAAACGGCCATATGGAGCTGCTCCCTAAAAAAGAGGTTATCAAACTCAGAGCAGAAAAGGATAAGCTTAATCGCTTTTTAAAAGGAATCAAAGATATGGATGATCTTCCCGGAGCCATCTTTATCGTTGACACCAGAAAAGAGCAGATCGCTGTTCGTGAGGCCCGCAAATTAGGTATCCCAACAGTGGGTATTGTGGATACTAACTGCGATCCCGATGAAATAGATTATGTTATACCAGGCAATGATGATGCCATTAGAGCTGTTCGTCTGCTGACTTCGAAAATGGCAGATGCTGTTTTGGAAGCAAAACAAGGAGAGCAGACCGAAGAAGATTCTGAAGAAGAAGAGTAAATAACATGGAGGGGATCCATTTGATTAAAGCTGAAAGTGTTAAAGAGTTAAGAGAACGTACAGGTGCTGGTATTATGGACTGCAAAAAAGCCCTGCAGGAAACAAATGGGGATATGGAAAAAGCCGTTGTTTATTTAAGGGAGCAGGGAATAACAGCTGCAGAGAAAAAAGCCGGTAGAGCCACCAAAGAAGGTAAGGTTGAAGCATATATTCATGCCGGTGGTAAAATTGGTGTGCTGGTTGAGGTAAACTGTGAAACAGATTTTGTTGCAAAAACCGATGACTACAAGTATCTGTGCAGAGAACTGGCTATGCAGGTAGCAGCAGCTAATCCAAGTTATTTAGACCGAGAAGATGTGCCTGAGGAAAGAATTAATACCGAAAAGGAGATTTTGGAAACACAGGCTAGAAATGAAGGAAAACCCGATAAGGTGATTGAAAAGATCGTAACAGGTAGGATGAATAAGTTCTATCAGGAGGTCTGCCTTCTTGAGCAGCTTTATATTAGAGACACAGATATGACAATCAGGGATCTAGTCAATCAATACATTGCGAAATTGGGCGAAAACATAGTAGTGCGCCGTTTCTGCCGTTTCCAATTAGGTGAATAAGGTAAAAAATATTCTCTAGATGAGAGGATTTTCAAGTTTTACGTAGAATGAAATCTGGGAGGACAGGAGGGTTTTCCTGTGTCAGAGCCTCAATACAGAAGAATAGTTCTTAAGCTCAGTGGAGAGGCATTAGCCGGTGACCTGGGCTATGGTATTGACCATAATATGCTGCAAAAAATAGCTCAAGAAGTGAAAGAAGTTAATGACAGAAAAGTCGAAGTTGCTATTGTAGTAGGAGGCGGCAATATCTGGAGAGGTGTAGCAGGCAGTACCAAGGGCATGGACCGGGCAACAGCGGATTATATGGGTATGCTGGCTACGGTTATTAACTCTTTGGCACTGCAGGATGCTTTAGAGAATCTAGGTGTTGTAACCAGGGTACAGACCGCAATTGAGATGAGAGAGGTTGCAGAACCGTATATCAGGCGCAGGGCGATCCGCCATTTGGAAAAGGGGCGTGTGGTGATATTTGCAGGGGGAACAGGGAATCCATTTTTCTCAACAGATACAACAGCAGCACTGCGTGCAGCCGAGATTGAGGCTGAAGTTATATTGATGGCCAAAAACGTAGATGCAGTATATGATTCTGACCCCAAAATCAATCCTGAAGCCCAGAAATTATCTGAATTGAAGTATATGGATCTTTTGAAAAATGGATTGGGTGTGATGGATTCCACTGCTGCTTCCTTATGTATGGATAATCGAATCCCCATTATTGTTTTTGGTATCAAAGATAGAGGTAATGTCCTCAAAGCAGTAATGGGAGAAAGAATCGGTACAGTTGTAGGGAGGGTAGATAATGAAACAAGTATTAAATCAGGCTGAAAGTAAAATGAAAAAGACCGTTGACCTCCTGATCAAGGATTATGCAACTCTGCGTGCAGGACGGGCAACACCAGCTCTGCTTGACAAAATTCTGGTTGACTATTATGGTACACCAACTCCGGTTAACCAGATGGCAACGATATCTGCTCCTGAACCTCGTCTCTTGGTGATACAACCCTGGGACCGTAATATGTTGCAGCAAATTGAGAAGAGTATATTGAAATCAGATCTAGGAATTACTCCTGTCAGCGATGGTAATGTTATCAGATTGTCTATTCCCACATTAACCGAAGAAAAGCGAAAAGATCTGGTTAAAGTGGTCAACAAAAAGGCGGAAGAGGGACGTATAGCGATCCGCAATTTGAGAAGGGAAGCAAATGATCAGATCAAGGGTGCTGAAAAGAAAGGAGATATCTCTGAAGATTCAGCAAAACGTTATTTAGATGAAATACAGAACCTTACAGATAAATATATTAAAAACGTAGACAAGGTTGCTGAAGCAAAAGAAAAAGAAATAATGGAAATATGATGGATTTGCAAGAAAAGGTACCAGATGTGATAGGTTTTACCCTTAATGAGGGTAAACAGATACTGCAGAGATCTGGTTATACTGTTCGTATTAAATCTACTAGTGGTCATACAGGAAATCGCGCCAGGGTATTGCGTCAAAGGTTGATAGGTAATGGTGAAATTGAATTAACCATTAGCTATGAATACTACCATGACCCAGCTATGGAGTAAAAGGAGGTGAAAAATGTGGCTTATAAGATCATTGCTGACAAATGCGAGGCTTGCGGTTCCTGTATTGACGAGTGCCCTAATGATGCCATTTCTGAAGTTGATGGCGTATATGTCATTGATAATGACAACTGTGAAGACTGCGGAACGTGTATAGATGTTTGTCCGAATGATGCAGTTATTGAAGAATAAAAAATTATTTCTCTCCCCCTCCTGGAGGGGGTTTTTTCTAATCAATAAATACAGGGGCGACATTTTTAGTGAAAGAATTTGTCAATAGTATTTTATCCAAGAACAACTCAATTTATTATAAAAAGTTGGACAAATCTCGTTTACCATACCATGTAGCAGTTATTATGGATGGAAATGGGCGGTGGGCTCAAGAAAAGAAGCTTCCCAGGGCAGTTGGTCACCGAACAGGTATGGAGTCATTACGTGCGGTGGTGAAACTATGCTCGAAGTTGGGTATTAAGATTCTTACGGTCTATGCCTTTTCAACCGAAAACTGGAAGAGGCCCCAAGAAGAAGTTAATGTATTAATGGGATTGCTGTATGAATATATAAAGAAGGAATTGGATGAGCTAAATAGAGAACAGGTTCAGATCAGGGCTATTGGCAGGATAGAAGAACTTCCCATGAAAGCTCAGCAGGAGATAAATCGAGCCCAAAAAATGACAGCACATAATAATAAATTGATCTTAAATATTGCTG
>CAZZEY010000136.1:0-4633 GCA_964653445.1 uncultured Syntrophaceticus sp.
GGCCCTTTTACAGAAGATATCACACATGACTCGTTTTTGTCAAAGTTTATGAAAAATTGTGAAAATTGTGGAGGATGACATGATTAATAAGATTGGTGATCCAATACTTCCTGTGTTAAAAAGTGCGCTAGATATCAATTGGATGAGACAGCAGGCGGTCAGTCAGAATATTGCCAATGCTGACACACCTAAGTATAAGAGGGTTGATGTGGATTTTGATAGGGTTCTAACAGGGAAGATAGATAAAAGGTTGGCAATGAGAAAAACCCATTTAGCTCATTTGGATGGTTTCTGTAAAAGAGCGGAAAATCTTCCGCTGGTAACTGCAACAGGAACCAGAAATAGAAATGACGGCAATAATGTCGACTTAGAGCAGGAAATGGCTTTACAGGCTGAAACGCTTCTTAAGTATAATTTACTGACTCGCTTGACTACAGAACACCTGAATATGCTGCGCCTGGCTATAACAGAGGGGAGGAGATAGCATGGGGTTGTTTACAGGGATAAATATCAGCAGCAGTGGTCTGTCTGCCCAACGCCTCCGATTGGATGTCATTTCAAGCAATATCGCTAATGCAGAAACAACCCGAACAGGAGAGGTGGATGACAGCGGTAACCAGGTTCCTTACCGCAGAAGAAATGTTGTATTTGAGGTAGGTACACCTTTTGATGTTTTTTTACAGGAGAAAATCCACAGACTGGGTGGTGTTCGGGTAAGCAGAATTATGGAGGATACCACTGAGCCGCGCATTGTATATAACCCGGATCACCCAGATGCAGATGAAGAGGGCTATGTGCGCATGCCAAATGTTAATATTCTCACTGAGATGGTGGATTTAATCAGCGCTACCCGCTCTTATGAAGCCAATGTAACAGCACTTAATGCTGCTAAGCAAATGTTTGCACGTGCCTTAGAAATAGGCCGTGGCTAAACCGAACGAGGAGGAAGTTCATGGAACCGATATATGGAATACAGCCGGTATTAGGAAAAACTTCTCTATCAAACAATAAAAATGAGGATAGTGTTTCTTTTAAAGAGTTTCTTATGTCTTCTTTAAACCAGGTAAGCAATTTACAGAAGGATGCAGAGAAAAAGATTAATGAAGTTGTTTTAGGGGATGCTCGGAGTGTACATGAGGTGATTATCGCCACTGAAAAAGCAGCACTTGCACTGCAGCTGCTGGTACAAGTTCAAAATAAAGCAGTCGATGCTTACCATGAAATCATGCGTCTTCAGTTATAAGAATTGAGTTGGTATACGTGAAACAGGTACTTTTAAAACAAAAAGAAAAAGCTATTAGTTTTTGGGACAGACTTTCTCGAGTTCAGAAGATTCTCTTTGGCAGCGGTTTTGTAGTTATCATATTAGCTGCAGTTTTCATGATTTCTTGGCTAAGTAAACCCAACTATGTTCCTCTGTACACGGATCTTAACACTGAGGATGCGGCAGCTATTACCGAGTACCTGAAAGAGAATACGATTCCTTATCAACTGGAGAACGGCGGTTCAACAGTTCTTGTTCCTGAGTCGCAAAAATATGATGTGCGCCTCTCCCTTGCAAATGAGGGTCTTCCTACAGGAGGAAGTGTTGGTTTTGAATCATTTAATGAAACCCGTTTCGGAGAGACAGAGAGTGAACGCAGGGTAAGGTATTTGGTTGCACTTCAGGGAGAGTTGGAACGCACCATCAGCAAACTCGATGCTGTGGATGATGTGCGTGTCCATATAGTTGTACCTGAGACGTCACTTTTTTTAGAGGACGAAAAAGATGCCACAGCAGCTGTGCTGGTAAAGAAGAAGCCTGGATATGAACTGGATATGTCCCAGGTGAAGGGCATAATGAACCTGGTAGCCAGTGGGGTGGAAGGTTTAAAGCCGAACAATGTGACAGTAGTGGACACCAGGGGAAACCTTCTCTCTACCATTGATGAAGAAACCATACAGAGCAGTTCACTAACAGCTAAACAGCATCAGGTAGAGCAGGAATATGAGAGGAGAATTGAAAACTCTGTGCAGAAGATGCTGGACCAGGTTGTAGGGCAGGGTAAGAGTGTGGTAAGTGCCCATGTTGCCCTTGATTTCGATCAAGTAGAGATTCACCGGGAAAACTTTGGTGATAAAACCGTCAGGAGTGAGGAGACAGAGGAACAGCAGACAACAGATAACGATAGTATAGGTGGCACTCCTGGGAGTGACAGCAATATACCCGGAGATCAGTACCAGGAGCAGGAAGAGAATACCGGTTCAACCTCACACTCTCAGAGGAATACCATAAATTATGAAATAGACACAGAGGAGGAGCACCGTATAGTTGCCCCAGGGGAGGTAAAAAGATTATCACTCTCTGTTGTTTTGGATACTCAACCAGGAGATGTGCAGCAAAGTGAAATCATGGATTTGGTCAGCAGTGCTGTTGGGCTGGACCAAGGGCGTGGGGATCAGTTAACTGTGACATGTATGTCCTTTGACCGGAGTTGGACCGCTGAGCTTGAGGAGAAAATGGCCGCCGAAAAGCGCAGGCAGTATTTGATTTACGGCGCTGCCGTTGCAGCAGTTGTATTACTCCTTGTGATTATTGTTCTCCTTTTAAGAAAAAGGAGAACCTCGGGGAACAGAATTGATTATATAACTGAAGGACTGACTGTAGATGAAGTCCTAGATGCACAGGAGACAGAAATACCGGAGGAAGAAAAAGAAAAGGCACGTATTGCAGAAAAAATAAGATCACAAGTAAATAATGAACCTGAAAAAGCAGCAGAACTTATAAAAGCATGGTTGAATGAGGATCTGAGGTGATCATTAATGAAGTCTTTAGCAGGAAGAAAGAAGGCTGCGATATTTTTGATCTCTTTAGGGCCTGACCTGTCATCTCAAATTTTTAAACATCTACCTGATAATGAAGTTGAAAAATTAACACTGGAGATAGCTAATATAAGAAAGGTTTCTCCAGAAAAGAGGGACCAGGTTTTTCAAGAGTTTTATCAAAACGCTTTGGCCAATGATTATATTACTCAGGGTGGTATTGATTATGCCAGGGAGCTGTTGGAAAAGGCCTATGGTGATGGTAAAGCAGAAGAGATCATAAATCGTTTGACAGCAAATCTGCAGGTGCGTCCCTTTGATTTTGCTAGAAAGACAGATCCTGCTCAATTGATAAATTTTATCCAATATGAACATCCCCAGACCATTGCCTTAATCATGGCATACCTTGACACAGAGCAGGCATCTGCAGTGCTTTCTGCACTGCCTGCAGAACTGCAGGTAGATGTGGCACGCAGATTGGCATTAATGGAGAGCACATCCCCAGAGGTTTTAAGAGAAGTGGAGAATGTCCTGGAACACAAACTTTCAACAGTGGTTACCCAGGATTATACTAAGGCAGGTGGTGTGGAAAGCCTTGTAGATGTTCTCAACCGTGTAGATCGAGCAACAGAAAAAACAATTATTGAAACATTAGAGGTGCAGGATCCAGAACTGGCCGAAGAGATTAAAAAGCTTCTCTTTGTTTTTGAAGATATTGTTCAATTGGATGACCGTTCTGTACAGTTGGTCCTTCGTGGAGTTGATTCCCATGATCTGGCACTGGCTCTGAAAGGTTCTGGGGAAGAGGTCATGAATAAAATCAAACACAATATTTCCAAGAGAGCAGCACAGATACTGAAGGAAGAGATCGATTACATGGGACCTGTGCGCTTGCGGGATGTGGAAGAAGCTCAGCAGAAGATTGTGGCAGAGATACGAAAACTGGAGGAGCAGGGACAAATTATTATTACTAGAGGTGGGAGGGATGAAGTCATTGTATAAGGTGATTAAGGCTGATTACCTGAATATGTACCCTCCTCGGGTTATTGAGTTCCCAAAACAAAAAATAAATAGTGTTGATACAGATGTTGAGGTAGAAAATACAGCTGAAAAAGAATTGATATCTCAACAGCTGTTAAATGATTCCCGCAGGAAAGCCGAAGAGATTATTTCCCAAGCCAGGCTCCAGGCTGATCAGCTTTTAAAGGAAGCCCATGAAAAAGTGGAAAGTCTGCAGAGGGATGCCGAAAAGGCAGGTTATGAAAAAGGATATCAAACCGGGAAAGCTGTTTGGGAGGATGCACAAGAACAGCTGCACAGAGAAATTGCCATCCAAAAAGAGAGTTTAGTGGAGGAAAGAAAGAAACTTCTCAAAAAGTTGGAACCTGAAATAATACAATTAGCTGTTTCAATAGCCAGATCGGTGATCCATGCTGAACTCTATCTGTCGCCAAACCAGATCAATTCTATTGCTAGAGCAGTGTTAGATAAAGCCCGGGGGGATGGACTGCATGTTTTAAAGGTATCTCCCCAGGATTATGATGAAATCACATCATTAATTGAGGATGAATCTACCGAAAGTACCAGGTTGGAAGTAAAGTGTGACAATTCGTTAATGGGATGCTGTGCAGAGACACCATATGGTGAGGTCGAAGGTTCAATTGATGATCAACTGGAGGAGGTTATTTGCGAACTCCGGGAAGTGAGCTGCAGTGATTAGCTTGAAAAGATATATCAGACGTATGGAGCAATTTGAACCAATAAAATACAGGGGAAAGGTCGAACAAATAATTGGCTTGACCATTGAGGCACATGGCCCCTGGGGAAACAT
>CAZZEY010000137.1:0-4544 GCA_964653445.1 uncultured Syntrophaceticus sp.
AAACAGAAAGCCCAAATAAAGGGCGAGATTGACACCGATATATCTTGTTATTGAAACCATGTTGAGCTCAGCCAACAGGAAGAAATAATATAAAAGGAGTATTAATCCACCTGTAATAATAAATGCCATTGATTCAATTGGTTTTCGGCTATCTCTTCTTTCCCAAAAGAGTTTGAGACTTAAGGAGATGGGAATCCCCAGAGCTAAGATCATAGTTGTTTTGCTCAGTGTTTCCAGCAAAGTGGCATTATCTATGGGCTGCAGTTCTGATATGGTGATCAGCATAACCGCCGCAGCTGTTGAAAACAATAAGGTTATGGGAAACCTTTTGATACTCCCGTAAAGGAGTGTGACCAAATTACTAAACCGCTGGGTGATTTTCATAAGTGTCTCCTTAAAATATAGTAAAGTTTCATTTTGTTTTCTTGGTAGAATAGAGATCTCCTGCTTGTTAAGCAGAAATTACCGGAATATTTTTACTGGTAAATGGCCGGTAGGCAGTTAAGATGAAAGATAACAAAAACTCTGGTATGATATAAAGAGCGAAATTTGGTTTATATATCCAGAGCGAAAGGAGATATCAGGTGCACAGATTTTATGTGCCTGCTGTGCCTTCCAATGAGGTTTTTCCTCTTTCCCGGAGGGATGCCAGGAAGATCCTGCGGGTTTTGAAGCTCAGTCCCGGGGAGGAGATCCTGTTGTGGGATGATGAGGGCAGGGAATACAGAGCATTGATCACCAGAACCGAGGGAATGTCGGTTTATGTACAAGTGCTGGAAGAGCACAACAGAGAAGTAGAATCCCCTCTTCGTCTGGTGCTTGTGCAGGGGATCCCTAAAGGGGATAAATTTGAATTTATTATTCAGAAGGCAACAGAATTAGGGGTATGGCGGATCTACCCTGCTGTTACAGAGCGCACTGTGGTGAGGATACCTCCTGAGCGCCAGGCATCACGCCGGGAACGCTGGCAGAGTGTTGCCCGGGAGGCTGCCCGCCAGAGCGGCCGGGTGCATATTCCGGAGATAATGCCTGTTTCCCCTCTGAATGAGGTATTGGATGAGATAGAACGAGATTCCCATCGGATCATTTTGTGGGAGAGTGAGAAAGAGGCAGGACTCAAGGAGTATCTGCGGAGCAGCAGACCACCGCAGACCCCTGTTTATCTATTTATCGGCCCTGAAGGAGGATTCAGTGAGCAGGAGGTTGATTGCTGCATCAACAACAGGTGTACAAGTGTAACGCTGGGCCCAAGGATTTTACGAGTTGAGACCGCAGGTTTAATCGTTTTGAGTTTAATTCTCTATGAATGGGGTGATCTGGGTGGCTGAGCAGAAAGGTAAAGCCGCTTTCTATACCCTTGGTTGTAAGGTCAATCAGCAGGAAACCGCGTCCTTGATGGAACTTTTTAGGGAGAGCGGTTTCCAGGTGGTGGATTTTAAAAGTCCGGCTGATGTTTATATAATAAATACATGCACAGTGACACATACAGCGGACCAGAAGTCACGACAGATAATCAGGCGCGCCATTTCACAGCAGCCTGATGCAGTGGTGGCTGTGGTAGGGTGCTACTCTCAGGTGGATCCGGAGAAGGTGCTGTCTATTCCCGGGGTCGACCTGGTGGTAGGCACCAGGGATCGGACGAGGATGGTGTCCCTGGTAGAGGATCTGATTAAAAAGAAAAGAGCGGGGGAAGTTCCATCAGGAATCAATGCTGTCAAGGAGCTTGATGATCGTTTGGAATTTGAGCAATTACCCCTTCCAGATAATCCTCAGCGCACCCGGGCCTTCCTCAAGATCCAGGATGGGTGTGACCAGTACTGTGCCTACTGTATTATTCCCTATGCCAGAGGGGGAGTGAGGAGCCTTTCCCCTGAACTGGTCAAAGAGCGGTTGGGAGAACTAATTTGTGCAGGCTACCGTGAAATAGTGCTTACAGGTATACACACCTCAGCCTATGGGAAGGACCTGAAGGGTGGAGTTACTCTGGCCAGTCTGCTGCAGGATCTTGCTGAGCTTCCTGGAGATTTTCGGCTCCGTTTGAGTTCTGTAGAGCCGGTGGATGTTTCAGAAGAACTGCTTGATGTTATGGCATCCTCTCACCGCTTCTGCCGCCACCTCCATATTCCGCTGCAGACCGGTGATGATGAGATCCTGAAGCTGATGAGGAGGCCGTACACTACAGAGGAATACCGGGAGCTTTTCCACAGAGCTGCAGCAAAAATTCCCGGACTGGCAGTTACCACAGATGTGATGGTGGGATTTCCCGGGGAAAGGGATAAGAACTTTGAAAACACATATAGGTTTATTGCATCTCTCTCTTTTCGGGACCTCCATGTATTCAAATACTCTCCCCGTCCTGGCACTCCTGCAGCGCAAATGCCGGAACAGGTCAAACCTAATGTCAAGGACCAGCGGAGCAAAAAGCTGCGCAGGCTGGCTGCTGAGCATGCCCGAAACTTTGCCGGGGTATTTGTGGGAGATGCACTATCTGTGTTGGTAGAACACCCCTCACGTAAAAGATCTGGTTGGTGGGAGGGTGTCACAGATAACTACCTGCGGGTTGTCTTCCCAGGTGATGATGAAGAACTCCGGGGTGCATTAATACAAGTACGGATCACAGATGTTCTGGATGGTGACATTCTATTGGGAGAAGTGATGACAGCCTGCACAATTAATGGGAAGTGACAGGAACCTTGATAACCTACTGGGGTGTCAAGAGGGCTTATTTTTGTTACAATTGCAGTAGGATATTTGTACAAGATGTTCCTGTAGTGTATGGCTTGGTGAATAAATTGGTGGTGTATATGGCATTTGCAGAGTAACAAAAGGAGGTTTTGCAAAATGTCAGACTGTATCTTCTGTAAGATTGCCAAACATGAGATGGGTTCTGATGTGGTTTACGAAGATGATGACTTTTTGGCTTTTCGGGATATTAATCCCGCTGCTCCTGTACATGTTCTGCTGATCCCCAAACAGCATGTCAGTTCTCTGCTTGATGATGGGGCTGAGGCTGAACTGCTGGGCAGGATGACCGCATTGGTGCCAAAGCTGGCCAGGGAATTGGGTATTGCTAATAATGGTTTCAGACTGGTTGTCAACACAGGAAAAGAGGGCGGACAAACTGTGGGTCACCTGCACTTCCATATCCTGGGCGGCCGTTCACTGCAGTGGCCTCCAGGCTAAAACTGATACCGACCGATCAGCGGGACGGTTGTGCCGCGCGAAAACCGCGCGAGAGAACCGTCCCCGTGCGCGGTGCAGAATGAGGTGGTTTCATGTATGGCCGATTAATGGAGATTTACAACAAATTATTTGAGCATTTCGGTCCGCGGCATTGGTGGCCGGCTGATACAGCCTTTGAGATGATCATAGGAGCTATTCTGACCCAGAATGTATCATGGCGTAGTGCAGCTGCAGCCATCGACAACCTCAAGAACGAAGGGATCCTTTCCATAGAGGGGATCCTTTCCTGTGATCCCGAGCATTTAGCAGCATTAATAAGACCTGCTCGTTACAACAACCAGAAGGCGAAAAAGCTCCGGTCCTTCTGTCGTGTGGCAGCTGAGGAATTCGGAGGGTACCTGGATGCCTTTTTATCTCTTGAGATGGAAATATTGAGGAAGAAACTCCTCAATATTTATGGTATTGGGCCAGAAACTGCGGACTGTATCATCCTTTATGCTGCTGAAAAACCCATTTTTGTGGTGGATGCCTATACCAAAAGGGTCTTTTCACGGTTGGGATTTTTCCCGGAGAAGGTAAGCTATGATGAGGTACAAGATTTTTTTATGTCCCACATTCCCAGGGAGACATCTCTCTATAACGAATACCATGCTCAGATCGATGCTTTAGGCAATAAAATCTGTTTGAAGAGCAGACCCCGCTGTGAAGAGTGTCCAGTTGCAGGCCACTGTCATGCAAAGGATGGGTTTAAGACATAGATATAGCAGCAGGCATTATTTATCTGCAGGTATTTCAGCATATAAACTAGAAGTATCTTAAAGAAAGCAAAATAGACTAAGAGTGGCAGGTGATTTCTGGTGGCTACTAAAACATCTTCTTTTGGCACTCCGAAAAGGGAAGCGCATGATTCCTCCGCTTTTTATGCACGCAAGCTTTATCAAGGTGACTTATCTTGTTTACACCGCATGCTTATTGAATTGTGTGATTTTTCCGCCAAGAGGAGTGTTCCCTATCAACCTATCTGTGAGTGGGCTGACCGCGTTTACTGTCATACATCAGAGGATATGAGCCATATTCCAGATGAGAGTGTTGCTCTTGCGTTTACATCACCCCCATATAATTCAGGTAAGGATTATGATGAGAACCTGAATATTGCCGACTACTTCAAATTGATGTGCCGGGTGGGTTCTGAAGTTTACAGAGTCCTTAAACCAGGGGGCAGGTATGTGATTAACATAGCCAATCTAGGGAGAAAACCTTATATCCCCATGCATGCTTATTTCTACTTCACCCATACAGGATTGGGGTTTCTTCCTGCAGGTGAAATAATCTGGCAGAAAAGCAGGGGTGCCAACAATTCC
>CAZZEY010000138.1:0-4542 GCA_964653445.1 uncultured Syntrophaceticus sp.
GCTGTCTTCCTTACAGAACGATGGGTTAATTTAGCTGAGCTGAGAGGGGAAACCAGCGGAAATTTATTAGCTGCGAATAATTTGAATTTTAATTTAGACAAAATATCAAATAATACTACTATCAACAGAAATTTGGATGAACAAGTTGTAAGTCGCGATTGTTTTTGCTGCCAATGAATACTAAAATTGAGAAGGAAAAGAGTGAATACAGTATGGAAAAGAAACGCAAAAGAAAAAAAAGGATAACACACGATTGGGCTGTTCCAAAGAGCGCGGTTATTGATTGTCTGGAGTCTGCCAGTAAACCTTTGCATCTGTCTGATCTGGCAGGACAGTTGGGACAAGAGCCGGGTATTATTGAGCCTCTGCTGCAGGAGATGGAGTCCAGGGGGCAGGTAATCAGAACACGCAAAAATAGATATGGTTTACCTGAAAAAATGAATTTGGTCATAGGGAGAATTCAGGGACATCAGAAGGGGTATGGATTTCTGATTCCTGATAACAAAAAGGAAGATATTTTTATTTCCAGGGAAAACATGGATGGAGCTATGCACGGTGATCGGGTGGTTGTCAGGCCGCTGGATTACAGTTTCCAGGCAAAACATGTTGAAGGGGAAGTAATCAGGATCCTTGAGCGGGCGAATACTACAGTTGTTGGGACATTTGAAGAGGCAAAAAGGCAGTTTGGTTTTGTTATACCTGATGAGAAGAGGCTGGGCTGGGACATTTTTGTTCCCAGAATCCAGGCAAAAGGTGCTCGTAATGGCGATAAAGTAGTTGTAGAGATTACTTCCTGGCCAAAAGAGAGGAGAAACCCGGAAGGTAAAGTTATTGAACGTTTTGGAGCTTTGGGTGAGCCTGGGGTTGACATCCTTTCTATTGTCAAAAAATACGGGCTGCCTGAGCAGTTTTCGTACAGAGTGTTAAAAGAAGCCGAAGCGATTCCTCAAAGTGTTCCACCTGAGGATAAGGAAGGACGTTGGGATCTTCGGGATCTTCCTATGGTCACTATTGACAGTGAGGATGCCAGGGATCTTGATGATGCAGTATCTTTAGAAGTGTTGCCCAATGATAATTATCGCCTGGGAGTGCATATCGCTGATGTATCTTACTATGTAAGAGAGAACAGTGAATTGGACAAAGAGGCTTTAAGTAGGGGGACGAGTGTTTATTTGGTTGACCGGGTAATTCCTATGCTTCCAACCGAACTGTCCAATGGTGTCTGCAGCCTTACTGCTGGAGAGGACCGCCTGGCGATCTCTGTTTTTATGGAGATTAATGATACAGGAAATGTGATTCGTTATGAAATAGGTCCATCGGTCATCAGGGTGGATGAAAGGATGACCTATACAAGTGTGCGCCGCATTCTGGAAGAGGATGACTCAGAACTCTACCAGCGCTATGCCAATTTTATTACAGTCCTGCAGAAGATGAAAGATCTCTCTTTGGTGCTGCGCAGGAGGCGTAAGCGTAGAGGGGCTTTGGATTTCGATTTCCCAGAGAGCAAGGTAACACTGGATCAGGAAGGGCGGCCTGTGGATGTTCTGCTCCTCAGGCAGTCTATTGCAGAACAGATTATTGAGGAGTTTATGCTGATTGCTAATGAAACAGTGGCTCAGCATTTAACAAGATTGGAGGTGCCGCTTCTCTACCGGGTCCATGAAGAACCAAAACAAGAGGCATTGGATTCGTTAAACGAATTTCTACATGGCTTTGGGTTTCATATTCCGTCAGTGGATAGTGTACACCCCCGTTTTTTTCAGGAGATTCTGCACAAAGTGGAGGATCGCCCTGAGCAGCTGGTGGTTCACACAGTGATGCTGCGCTCTCTCCAGCACGCCCGTTATGACCCAAAACCATTGGGGCATTTTGGGTTGGCAGTGCAGTTGTACACACATTTTACTGCACCGATCCGCCGCTACCCGGACCTGGTGGTTCACAGGGTGCTCTGGGAAACCATGGCACACGGCCGGTTGCCCAATAAGCGCAGGGACCAGCTGGAGCAGTTGATGAGCCATTATGCTGTTCAGAGTTCAGAGCGGGAGAAGTTGGCTGAAGAGGCTGAGCGGGAAACTGTGGAATTAAAACAGGTGGAATATATCAGGCGGTATGTTGGTGAGGTATTTGAAGCCATTGTGGTCGGTATTACCAACTTCGGCATGTTTGTCGCCCTCCCTAATGGTATTGAGGGTTTAGTGCATGTGTCCTCCATTACAGATGATTACTATCTGTTTAATGAAAGGAACTACACACTCATGGGTGAGCATACCAAGAAAACATTTCACATCGGTGATAAGGTCAGGGTGCAGTTGGTAAGGGCGAGTATTGAAGAGCGACAGATCGATTTTGAATTGGTTACATAGTAGTTGGTCGTGGGTCGTTAGTAGTTGGTAATTCCCGGGATGACTTAGTGCTGCGGACCTGCTCTGATCGCATTTTGTGATTGATGGGGGAGGAGTCAAGGAAATACGAGGAGGGGATGAGAGATGAAAGAGCCAATCAAGGTGGTTGCAGATAACAGAAAGGCGCGCCACGATTATTATATAGATGAAACATATGAGGCAGGCATAGCACTGGTGGGGACAGAGGTAAAGTCTATCCGCGCCGGTAAGGTCAGTTTGCGTGACAGCTATGCTGAAGTGCTGAGTGGGGAGGCCTTTCTGCAGAATATGCATATATCCCCCTATGACAAGGGGAGCCACTTTAATCATGATCCCAAGCGGCCGCGCAAACTGCTGCTGCATAAAAGGGAAATCAAAAGGCTGTTAGGCCAGACTACGCAAAAGGGCTATACATTGATTCCTCTGAGGCTTTATTTTAAGAGAGGTAAGGTAAAAGTGGAACTTGCTCTTGCTCGGGGTAAGAAACTATATGACAAACGCCAGGATATTGCCCGGCGAGATGCCCAGCGGGAGATGGCCAGAGCTTTGAGCAGCAGACATAGGGACCAGTAAGATCGGTAGTTATAATTTATATAACCCTCGGTATTTTCAACCGTGGGTTTTTTTGACATTATTTGTGTGTTTTTATACTGGAAATACCTATCATTGGAGAATATAGGACTAAGATAAATTCGTGATCAGAAGCAGCCGAGAGTAACTTTGAAACCCAAATTTATTGAATTCTGAACAAACGATGTGTTACTATGAAAACAGTTATTTTTAATATTAATAGACAAGGGTTGATATCAATTGAGTTTAAAAACAGAGCTTATTGATCTTGTTATACGGTGTGTATCTGATTGTGAACATAGAGAGCTCTTTCGCAAGCCTCTTGTAGGTTTTTCATCAGCAGGTGATCCTTTATACAGACAGCTGAAGGAGATTATTGGACCCGGACATCTTTATCCCCAAGATGTCCTTGCAGAAGCTAAAACCGTAGTCTCTTTTTTTATTGCTTTTTCTGAGCGAGTAGTGTCCAGCAACCGTAATCAGGAATCTGTTGCAAAAGAATGGGCTGAGTCCTATATTAAAGCCAATCAGCTTATCAGCGAGATATCTCAAAAAATGATTGAATATCTAGAAGATCAAGGAATAGCTGCTGCCACTGTGAAAGCCACCCATACCTATGATGAAAAATCCCTTAAATGCGGTTGGTCACATCGAAGTGCTGCTTATATCTCAGGTCTGGGCAAATTTGGGGTTAACAGAATGCTGATAACTCCGGTGGGGTGTGCGGGAAGGTATGGCTCTGTTATTATCTCTCACGAGATTGCACCTGATACCAGAACAGATGAAGAATTTTGTATTTATTATAAAAAAGGAACCTGTTTAAATTGCATCAAAGCATGTCCTGTTGGTGCCCTTGATATTGAAGGCTTTGATAAATTTAAATGCCATGACCGATTGCTGGAAAATGCGAAGCAGTTCACAGATTTAGGATGTTGTGATGTTTGTGGGAAATGTGTTGTTGCAGGACCGTGTGCAATTATGTGCAGCAGATAGTGAGTAATTTTCGAAATTGCGGATGTTTTCCACAATACTGCCCATGGCAGATGCCGCCTACTTCGCTTATTAATTTCACTTTGGGAAGGAAGGTAGGCAGAGACTAGCATATATAAAAGGCCGTCCCTTTTGGGACAGCCTTTTTATAATTTCCGACTGTTTATTTTATTGTTCTAGAAAAATGGTGCAATAAACACCAGAGATACGATGGACATCAGTTTTAAAAGAATGTTCAAAGAAGGTCCAGCTGTATCTTTACACGGGTCACCAACAGTGTCTCCTTCGATGGATGCTGAATGTGCGGGAGAATGTTTACCACCATAGTTGCCTTCTTCGATATATTTCTTAGCATTGTCCCAGGCACCACCGGAGTTGGCCAGCATAATAGCCAAACAGACACCAGATACGATGGAACCAGCCAGCATACCACCCAGTGCTTCAGCACCGAGGCCGAAGCCGACCAGAACCGGTGCGATGACTGCCAGTAAACCGGGGGCAATCATTTCTTTAATGGCAGCATTTGTACTGATTTCAACACATCTTACATAGTCAGCAGTGGCTGTGCCATCCAGCAGACCCTTGATTTCCCGGAATTGCC
>CAZZEY010000139.1:0-4479 GCA_964653445.1 uncultured Syntrophaceticus sp.
GTCTTGCATAAAAAAGAATAGGGAGGGGGTTGCCCATGGAAAATCTCAATATCTTTCGGGATATTGCTGAGCGAACAGGTGGAGATATCTACCTGGGTGTTGTCGGGCCTGTGCGGACAGGAAAATCAACATTTATTAAGCGTTTGATGGAACTGCTGGTTTTGCCTAATATCGAGGATGCTAACGAAAAAGAGAGGGCAATAGATGAATTGCCTCAGAGTGGAGCCGGCCGCATGATCATGACTGTGGAACCAAAGTTTATACCTCAAGAAGCGGTGGAAATCAACATCCGTGATGGGCTCAAGATGAAGGTGAGAATGGTTGACTGCGTTGGTTATACTGTAGAAGGTGCTCTGGGTTATGTAGAGGAAGAAGGCGGGCCGCGCATGGTGATGACACCATGGTTTGACGAGGCGGTCCCCTTTCAAGAGGCAGCAGAACTTGGAACCCGTAAAGTTATTGCAGATCATTCCACAATCGGAATTGTATTGACCACAGATGGTTCTATCACTGAAATAGAACGGGAGAATTATTTAGAGCCGGAGGAGCGAGTAGTAGAGGAATTAAAAGAACTTGGGAAACCGTTTATTATTGTTCTCAATACACTCTATCCTGATGCCTATGAAAGTATTGAGCTTATTCAGAATTTGGAGGAAAAGTATGATGTTCCAGCCCTTGCTATTAATTGTGCTGAAATGTCCTGTGATGATCTTTTAAATATCCTTCAGGATGCTCTTTATGAGTTTCCGGTTCAGGAGGTCAATGTTAAGTTACCACTGTGGGTGGAGGAGTTGGATGATTCCCACTGGCTGCGCTCAGAATTTGAACAGGTGGTTAATGAAGCGGTATCTGTTGTTAACAGGCTGAGGGATATAGACCAGTCTGTTGAGAAGATCCGGGAAAGTGAGCTTGTTTCTGCCGCAATTCTTCAAGAGATGAACCTGGGTACAGGTATTGCTGATATTGAGGTGCGGTCCCATGAGGAACTTTATTATAAGGTACTGGAGGAAGTGAGCGGTCTTACTGTAACAGGTGAACATGATATTCTACGACTGCTGCGGGAACTCAGCAAAGCACAATCTGCTCTGGAAAAGTTAGCTCCAGCACTGGAAGAGGTGCGGGAGTTAGGGTATGGTGTTGTGGCGCCCAGTTTGGATGAAATGATTTTAGAAGAACCTGAACTGATCCGGCAGGGTAATCGGTTTGGTGTAAAATTAAAGGCAAGTGCACCTTCTCTTCATGTTATCAGGGCAGATATTACTACAGAGATCACCCCTATTATCGGTACTGAAAAGCAGTGTGAGGAATTGGTTCGTTATATGCTGGAGGAGTTTGAGGATGACCCAATTAAAATATGGAAGAAAGATATCTTTGGTAAATCACTTCATGATTTAGTAAGGGAAGGAATCCAAAATAAACTGCACCGCATGCCTGATAATGCTCAGGAAAAACTGCAGGAGACAGTACAGAGGATAGTAAATGAGGGGAGTGGAGGATTAATCTGTATTATCATTTAGTTAATTAAACGGTCAGATGACCGTTTTTTATTTTTTAGGGAACAAACTCACGCCTGGCATTTAATATTTTATTGTTGAAAGCAGGAGTTAATATTTGCAGGAGCGAAAGAATCCGTTATTATATTAAAATAAGCTGTATAATTATTAGGAGGAGTTCCATGAACAATGCTTCAATTGGTGTTGGACTGCTGGGCCTGGGTACAATAGGTTCTGGTGTTGTGAAGCTGCTCCGGGAAAATGGTTCCCAGATCGAGCAGCGTCTAGGAAAAAGAGTTGAAATCAAAAAAATTTTAGAGCGTGATCCACAAAAAGCTGTTTCTCTCGAGATTCCATCTGAGATGCTGGCAGATAATATTGAAGATCTTTTGGATGACCCGGAAATTCAGATTATTATTGAGCTGTTGGGAGGAATAGAGCCAGGTCGTACATATATCAGTGATGCCCTGCTGCGGGGTAAACATGTGGTCACAGCCAATAAAGATTTAATTGCTGCTCATGGCAAAGATCTGTTTGAGGCTGCGTCTAAAGGAAAGGCTGATCTCTATTTTGAGGCAAGTGTAGGTGGGGGGATACCTGTACTGCACGCATTGAAAGAGAACCTGACAGCTAATAAAATTGAGGAAGTAATTGGGATTGTTAACGGTACGACCAATTATATACTCACCCGGATGACCGATGACCAGGTTGAATTTTCCAGTGTGTTAAAAGCAGCTCAGGAGGCAGGATATGCTGAAGCTGATCCCACCTCAGATATCGAAGGGTATGACGCTGCCAGGAAAATAGCTATTCTGGCTTCAATTGCTTTTAATACCCGGGTCACCCCCCAGGATGTTTTTGTTGAAGGGATTACCAAGATCACCCCCGAGGATATCAATTATGCTCGGGAACTGGGGTATGTGATCAAGCTGCTGGCTATAGCGAAAGATATGAACGGTGAGATTGAGGTGAGGGTTCATCCAGCTTTCCTACCGATGGGACATCCTCTCGCTGCTGTGCAGGGTGTTTTTAATGCCGTTTATATTTATGGGAATGCAGTTGGAGAGACGATGTTTTATGGTCAGGGTGCTGGACAGATGCCCACAGCCAGCGCTGTTGTGGGGGATGTAATGGAAATCATCCGCAATCTTGAAAGCGGCAGTATTGGCAGGTTCCCCTGTACTTGTTTTTTGGAAAAAAAGATCCGCACCATGGGGCAGGTTCAGACCAAATATTATCTTCGCCTGATTGTCAAGGATAAGCCGGGAGTTTTGGCAAGTATATCCGGTGTAATGGGAAACCATCAAGTGGGACTTGCCTCAGTGATTCAAAAAAGAACTTTAACAGTTAATGAAGAAAAAATGGCAGAGATTGTTCTCATCACACATGAGGTTCTGGAGCAGGATATCCAGGATGCCCTGGCTGTGCTGCGGGGACTCTCTATTGTAGGTTCAATCGAAAATGTAATTCGTGTAGAGGAAGGAGCAAGATCATGAAATGGCAGGGGCTGATATCGGCTTATCATTCATTTCTACCAGTATCAGATAAAACACCTGTGATCACACTGTATGAGGGGCAGACGATTTTACTGCCTGCACACTCTCTTTCAGATAGACTTAATATTCAGCTTTATTTAAAGTTTGAGGGTCAGAACCCCACCGGTTCTTTTAAGGACCGGGGTATGACTGTTGCTGTTAGCAAAGCGGTAGAAAACGGGAGTAAAGCAGTGATGTGTGCCTCTACTGGTAATACATCCGCTTCTGCTGCAGCCTATGCCGCTAGGGCGGGAATTAAGTGTGTTGTGCTTGTGCCAGATGGATATATTGCCATGGGCAAACTTGCCCAGGCTTTGATCTATGGAGCAGAGGTTGTAGCTGTTAAGGGGAATTTTGATGCAGCTTTACAATTGGTACGCAAGATTACACAGGAACACCCCCTAACTCTGGTTAATTCCCTTAATCCTCACCGCATTGAGGGGCAGAAAACCGCTGCCTTTGAAATATGCGATCAGTTGGGGGAGACTCCAGACTATCTGTGTCTTCCTGTAGGAAATGCAGGGAATATTACAGCTTACTGGAAGGGATTTAAGGAATACAAGGCTGCCGGCCGGATTAGCTATACTCCCAGGATGATGGGTTTTCAGGCAGCTGATGCTGCTCCTATCGTCAAGGGTGAGGTTGTGCCAGATCCCCAGACAGTGGCTACAGCTATTAGAATCGGCAATCCAGCCAGTTGGCAGAACGCTGTTAATGCCCTGGATGAATCACAGGGGCAAATTGATGTGGTTACAGATGAAGAAATCCTGGCTGCTTACCAGGAGGTGGCCCGCAGTGAGGGGCTTTTTGTGGAACCAGCTTCTGCCGCGGCGTTAGCAGGAGTGATCAAACTGGCAGAGAAAAACTACTTCTCACAAGGTGACCGTGTTGTCTGCATTATGACCGGACATGGATTAAAGGACCCCGATACAACTCTGAAAACCTGTAACCTGCAGCCTAGAGTTGTTCCTGCGAAGGAATCAGCTGTACTTCAAATTTTAGATGAACTGAATGTTATTTAAATCAAAAGACAGGTGATATAGATGGGTAAGATTACAGTTAAAGTTCCTGCCTCAACAGCTAATTTGGGTCCAGGTTTTGATGTCCTGGGTATGGCACTTAATCTGTATAATTTAGTGGTGTTGGAAGAGAACCAGGATGATGGATGGATTATTGATGTAAAGGGAGAGGGGGATAACCTTATCCCTCGGGACAGCAGCAATCTTGTTGCCAGATCAGCTCTTTATTTGATCAATAAAACAGGGCATCATAACAGAGGATTTAAACTTTATCTGGAGAATAGAATTCCTTTGCAGAGTGGTTTGGGGAGCAGTGCAGGGGCAATTGTTGGTGGTTTGGTGGCAGCCAATGGAGTACTTGGAAATCATTTTTCTACACAAGAACTGCTGCAAATGGCAGTGGAAATAGAGGGCCATCCAGATAATGAAGCT
>CAZZEY010000140.1:0-4424 GCA_964653445.1 uncultured Syntrophaceticus sp.
CAGTGATAAAAGGCGGCTGGTATTCTGTTGTTCTGCACAAAGTTATAGATCTTTTCTAAAAACAGGCGTTTTACCGGGCTGTAGAAGCCAGCCAGATAAACAATTAATTCCTGCTCTACACTTGTATCCGGCAATGGTGATGTGATGCAGGTCTGCTGGCCTGCGGCAGCTGGCTGTGACCCGGGGGTTCGCTTTATTCTGACTAATTTTGGCTGTATCTCTGTATTTAGAGTTTGCTCGGTCTCAGTCAACCCAGGGGACTTCAGTTCCGGTTGTGCCGAAATTAAAGGGGGTGCCAGCCGGAAATTCTTAATATATTCCAGGTAAGCTGCCTTATTCTCTATGGTAACTACCCTGGCTACCTGCAGCTCGGCTACCTCGAAATTTTTGATCATTTCCGTATTCATTGATGCTCCATAACAGAAGGGAGAAAAGTCAATTGTCTGCCCATGCAGGCTGACGACCAATGGCCCGAAAAATGAGATATCCTCTGATGTTTTGATCAAGCCGATATGCTCCAGGACATCTTCATCTGCTATGTCTTCGTTATCCAGCAGGAATCTTCTGATGATGGTCACAAGGCGGCTGCGCATCTTTTTTTCGAATTCTTTGCTTCCACCCAGGTAGCGGCGGCTGAAGATGCGCTCCAGAAGTTCATCATCCCCTTTTTCCTCAATTCCTCTCAGCGCGGCTAACAGCAGATGAAAATCACTTTGATTTTTGGGCAGGTATTTAGGGATGTTTTTTCTCTCCTCAATTTCCAGCAGCATTGATGTGCAAAATCCTGTGATCCATGGTGTATTGGCCTCATCTCTTAGTTTTTCCAGCTCAAGCCGTATTTCGGCCAGGATCTCCCTTTTTCCTTTGCGCTGAACAGAAGCATAAGCTTCAGGTACCGCCTCCAAATTCAAAAAAACCCGGGACATGATATTCCCCTCTTCATATTTCATCCATTCAACAGTGATCAAGCCACGCTTTTGCAGGTTCAGGGCAGCGTGATGGATGGCCTCTTTAACATCAGCCTGCTCAATATCATAAATAGGATAGTCTTTTTTATCGAATTTCAGCGTTATTCTTCTGTTTACTTGAGCAGTGCCCTGGAAATGCCGGCTTTGTTCGTATTTATCTAACAGCAGATTGATGATGTTCGCCTGGTAATCCATCCTCATCCTCCAGTATCTTTGGGTCAAAGGCGCGGACCACAGTGATGTTCTTCACCCTGGTTACACACAGTGTCCGGTCCACCAGGGGTGCGATGTCTCCTATCTTTTCAGTGGGAGCGCAGATTACAGCCTGCAGCCCGAAGTTCCTCAGCAGTTTGATGCTCTCCTGAATGCGCTGGTGATCCATTTTGTTGAAGGCCTCGTCAAAAACAATCAGTCTCAGGGTAGTGCTTTTTTGTCTTCGAATATTCTGTTGGATTCGATAAACCCGGACAAAGGAGGCCAGCACCGAGATATAAAAGGGGGTTTGGGTTTCACCGCCGGATTTTTTGGCGATAGTTCTGGAGAGCCGTGACTCCTGTCCTGATTCATCTTTCGAGATCAGGTCAAAATTGAGATATGTCCGGTAATCGGTGAATTTTTCGATATTCCTTTCCAGTTCTGACCTTTCGTCCGCGGTTAACTCCCCTTCACCAACATCAACGATCTGTTTGAAAAGTTCGTCTATGGCATCTCTATGCTTTGCCTGGAAGGCCTGGGAAAAAAGGTTGAAACCCTCCAGCAGCATGGTGTCTGTGATCATATCGTAGAACTTTTTGTAGTTAGGGTTGGGCCTAACCTCGAAACGGTAGCTTTCCCTGCCGAAAGCGGCACTTTTCAGAGCATCATTGAGTTCTCCGATCTGCCCTTTGACTGTGTCGATATTCTGTTTTAACTTGCTGATGAAGTCCTCCTGGAACTGTTTCTGGGCTTTTTCTCTGGCATCTTTGATTTTGGCTTCATAGTCTGCCAGGTGTGTGTCCCGCAGTTCCTTTAATTCTTCATCAAAGAGTGTGTTATTAGAGAGATTGATGTCATAAGACATCTTGTAGTCACGGTTGTACTCAGCACGCACATTGACCAGTTCCCGCCATTTCTTGTCCGCCTGGCTCCTGGTTCGCTCCAGTTGGGAATGAAAGGCTGCTGTTATCCTGCTGGGGGAGCCCCTCTTTTTCAGTTCTTTTAAGAAGCGGGGCTCACCGGTTTCCTGGATCCATTCGGCAGTATAGCCTTCCTCAATCTTCTGCTTCTGATTATCCCGTTCCCGCACCTGTTGAGGAATCTTGTCCTCAGTCATGGTTTTGTTTTCACTCTCTGCGACAACTTTTTTTTCTTTCAGCTGGTCACGGCATTTTGCTGCTGCTTCTTTCTGTTTATCTACCTGATCAATGGCCTGGTCCAATTTATCAAGATAGCTTATGTCGATTCCTTTTATTGTTTCTTGTAACTGCTGGCGTTCCCGGACCAGGTCCGGGTAAGCTTGCAGCTGCCGCAGGCTACCGGCAATGTGGGCAATGGAGTCCTCTGCAAGGGGTTCCACTTCTTTCAGCCCTTCCAGAATATCAAACCTCCCCGCAATTGTTTCTATCTCCGGGGTGAGCTCAGCCAGCTCTTTTTCCTTGATTCCAAGCTGTTTTTTCAGGGCCTGCTTGCCGATATAGGGGATCTTCCACCTTTGGGGGTTGATCTGCCTGGCTGTAAAGTTGTGGTAGAGCATTCCTGATGGGGTAACAGCTGTTCTGTGGCTGCGCAGGTCCTCAACTCGTTCACACTTCATCACTCGGCCCAGCAGGTAGTCTGCATAAACCCTTGCATAAGGATTGTCTGTGATTACTTCATCTGCCAGGCATCCTTTTTCCGCCCGGGGGTTTAATTCCTGCAGTTTTCCGATATCCACAAGCCCAATATCATAAAACTCCCGTTCGAATTTCAGCTGATCATAGATCTTTAAAGCAGATACAAAGCATTCCGGCGGCACTATAAGGTAGAATTTTTGGGTGTGCAGATAGCCTTCAATGGAATTTTGCCACTTTTTGTCACGAAGGTCGATCAGCTCACAGAAGATCTCCACAGGGATGTCTCGATTGTACTGTGCCTTCAGCTGATTCTGGATCTCCCGGCGCAGTTCCAGCAGCTTTGCATCATAGGGCTTAATACCTTTTTTCAAATTAATAATTTCGGTCTTTAGTTCTGCTGCCTGTTTTTGTGTGGTCTCCAGCTGGGACTTGACATCAAAATACTGCTCCTGGATTTTATTCTGGAAGGCCCTCATCTGGGATCTGATCTGCTGCAGCCGCTCAACCTGCAGTTTTTGTCCGATTTTCCGGCTGCTCAAATTATCGGGTTTGATGGCTGACAAATATGCTGCTGCATCCTGCAGTAAGGTAAAATCGTCAGCACTTTCCGGGGATGCTATCTCTTTACAATAAACCCTTAATGTGTTTTTCCAGCTGGAGCCTGTTTGTGTCATCATTTGAGCCAGTTCATGCCGGATATTGTCCAATTGTTTCTGCTGCTCAGTCAGCATATCCAGCTGTTTTTTTAGCCTCTCTCTTTTTTTATACAGGTCCGACTCAAATTTTTCCTCTAAGAGTTTAATCTTTTTTTTCTCTAGCTGCTGGATCTCTTTCTCTTTTTCCGCCACCTGGCTGAGGAGCTTTGTGATGGCTTCATTATTCTGCTTAACCTTTTCCTTCAGTTCTGTAATTTTATCCTCTGCATCCTGCAGTTTTGCTCTTTGCATCAGATAGTGCTGCTCTTGCAGCCGCTTCTGTTCGGTATCAAAGTCCTGGAACTTAGAGGAGATATCAGTCAGACGCTCGATCCGCTCCTTGACATAACCCACCTCCTGTTCCAGCTGTTTATAATGGCGGATATTATCCTGCATATCTGCAATATCGATTCTACTGCTGACATCACAGACAAAATCACAAATAAATTTTTCAATATCCATAATAGGTGAAAAGGGGACTGCTTTTTTGAAAAGGCTGAAGAACTTCTGGTTAAGGCCGCCCATTTTTCCCCTGAAAGCAGTGCGATAGCTCTTGTTTGTGTCGAAAAATTGGTATTTTGTTTTCCCTGTGCTGTTGAGATGGTTCCTCAGGGTCTGGTAATCCATGGGGGTGTTATCTATGATGAACTGGTGCTCTGGTATCGGCTGTTCTAAAAGAAAAAACTTATGTGTGGGGTTGTCCTCACGGTAAACATCAAAGACTACTCCAAAACAGAATGGCTTTTTCTTTACGGTGTCAAAGAATTCCGCAACAATGTAGCTGGAAAAGATGCCGTTGCGCAGATAGATGAAGCCTGTCCCCCCGTCATCAGCAATTTCCCCCCGCAGGTAGCCTTTTAATGTCCGCTGGGAATTGTCGTTTGCCGCTTTATTGAAGAAGTTTCCGCTGGTATCCCCCAAAACCAACAGCTGGAGGGCATCGATGATAG
>CAZZEY010000141.1:0-4370 GCA_964653445.1 uncultured Syntrophaceticus sp.
GGAGTATTTGAGAGGTGTGTAATAGTTAGAACAGACTTTTTCCTCTATCGATTTATGTATAAAAAAACTTTTTCCAGCCAGCAGGAAGGTATTATTAAAAGCTTAGCGAATATATGACTGGACTGATGCTCTTTGTCAAGTGTACCGTGTGTACCATTATTTTTTATCAATTCGTTATACTTGTGAAAGTATAACGATGTATCAATGATTGTTAAGAGTTAACAGCATCTGTTTGTTGATGTCATCTTCAGGGTAAATTGAACAATTTCGGGGGGTTTAATAAATGGCGGTTGCCGGTAAGCAGTTTCAAATTAATCCGAACAAACTCAAAAAGGCTATATTAATACTCCTACCGTTACTGGCATTTCTGCTCTCCTTTACACTTGGCCGGTATCCCATCAGTTTGGGGGAATTGGTCAGTGTGCTGGCAGCAAAGTTTTCATCCTTGACTCACACCCATCCATCTACCCTTAATACAGTTGTCTTCCAGGTGCGCCTGCCCAGGATTATAGCCGCTGTGCTGGTGGGGGCATCACTGGCTGCATCTGGGGCGGCCTACCAGGGTATGTTTAAAAACCCCCTGGTATCACCCGATATACTCGGTGCCTCTGCTGGAGCTTGTTTTGGAGCAGCACTTGCCATTTTTTATTCCTTTAATTATACAGGTATCCAGGTGCTCTCCTTTATTTTCGGCCTGCTGGCGGTTGTTGTTACCTATACTATCAGCAGCAGGATTCGCTGGGATACCACACTTACCCTTGTTTTGTGCGGAATACTGATTGGAACACTTTTTACATCAGGAACATCTCTGCTCAAGTATATTGCAGACCCTTATGACCAACTACCAACCATCACCTATTGGCTGCTGGGCAGCCTGTCTTCTATCAGCAGTAAAGATATCACAACTGCTGTCCTGCCCATGGCAGCAGGTGGGATTATTCTCTGCTTAATCCGGTGGCGGCTCAATGTTTTGTCCCTGGGTGATGATGAGGCAAGTGCCCTGGGAATCGACACCAAAAAGCTGAAGGTAATAGTTATCTTATGCTCTACACTTATGACATCAGCTGCTGTTTCTATCAGCGGGATGATCGGTTGGGTGGGTTTGATCGTTCCTCACCTGGCCCGTATGATCGTAGGGCCTGATTACAGGGTTTTACTGCCGGCTTCAATATTGATAGGCGGCACATATCTGCTGCTTGTTGATGATCTGGCCCGTATGATGGCTTCAGTGGAAATACCTTTGGGTATTCTGACATCAATTATTGGCGCACCATTTTTCCTTTATTTACTTATGAATTCAAGGAGGGGATGGCAGTGAAATTAGTGTTAAACAATATTGATTGCGGCTACAACGGCAGCCCAATAATCAAAGGGATCTCGATGACAATAGAACCTGGTGAAGTCTTATGTCTGCTGGGGCCAAACGGCTCTGGAAAAACAACACTTTTTAAAGGCATTCTGGGGCTTTTGCCTTTGGAAAGTGGGATGATCACCGTTGATGGCATAGATATCAGCAGGTGGCCGCGGCCTAAATTGGCCCGAGTAATGGGTTATATACCCCAGGACCATAACCCTCCCTTTCCTTATAAAGTGCTGGATCTTGTACTCATGGGTAGGGCTGCCTATCTGGGTAGTTTTTCTTCACCATCTGCAAAAGATGTGGAAATAGCAGAAGATGCCATGGAAACCATGAATATTGCCCATCTTAAAGATAAGCCGTACACAGAGATCAGCGGTGGGGAGAGGCAGTTGGTAATGATTGCCCGGGCATTGGCCCAACAACCGCAGATTCTGGTTATGGATGAACCCACATCAAATCTTGATTTTGGCAATCAGATGCTGGTGCTGAAAAACATACAGCGTCTCTCCCGGCTTAATCTGGCTGTGATCATGTCCTCTCATTTCCCCAATCAGGCGTTATTATGCGCTACCAGAGTGATGCTGTTAAAAGATGGGGTGGTTTTCAGTATAGGTGATCCTGAGGATGTTGTGAATGAGGAGAATTTAAAAGAGCTTTATGGTGTAGATGTGAGAATAGTAACTGCGTCATTGGGTAATGGAGATAGAGTGAAGGTGTGTGTTCCGGCAGCACTGGGGGAATTGGCACCCAGGTGTGAGTACCAATCAGATGTTGTTAGTGGTATGTCGTTAGTAGTTGGTGGTTAAGTTAGTTGTTAGCGGTTAGCTGTCAGTGGTTAGTCGTTAGTTGTTAGATGTTCGGTCAAGAAATGGGTACCACTAGTTAACACATAGGTAACACTCCACTATAATTACCAAGAACCGAAGTAAGGCAGTGTTTTCCTGGGGGACGCGCATGTTACCTGAGTGAGATGACAACGTCATTAGTTTTTTCTGGGAAGCCAAGAGCTTGCTCTGACGCAGGGAAGGTTTCTATGTGAGGTCAGCTATAAAACCGCATTGCAGGACAGTATAATCGGAGTTAGGGACAGGTGTAGCTAAGTCTGCAGTGTTGGTTTATTACTAGAAGGGAGGAGAATTAAGAGGATGAAACGAAAACCACTTCTACTGATTATCTGTATGCTGTTGATCTTCATGATTACAGCAGTATCAGGATGCAGAGAGCAGGACAAACAGGCTCAAGAGGTTTCTTCTAGAAGAGCCATCGAGGACATGGCGGGCCGAAGTGTTACTGTACCAGATGAAATTGATAAGGTGTTCTGCACCAGTGCCACTGGTACGGTTGTGATGTATTCACTCTGCCCGGAGAAAATGGTTGGCTGGAATTATGATTTAAGCGATATAGAGAAAAAATACATACTCTCTGAGTATAAGGAGCTGCCTAACTTGGGCGGCTGGTTTGGGAAAAATACGGGGAACATTGAGGAAATATTAAAGATAAATCCAGATGTTATTATATCTTTAGGTGTAATAACTGACAGTGAAAAGTCGACAGCTGACCGGATTCAGCAGCAGTTAGGCATGCCAGTGGTGCTTGTTGACGGAGAGCTCACCAATATAGATAGAGCCTATGAGTTTTTGGGAGAACTGCTGGGAGTGGAATCAAAAGCACAGCAGTTAGCTGATTACTGCAGGCAGACAATGCAGGAAATAAAGGCAGCAGCAGAACAGATCCCTGAGGAAAAAAGGGTGAGGGTTTATTATGCTGAAGGTCCCAAAGGGCTGCAGACTGACCCACAGCACTCCATCCACACCCAGGTATTGGACCTGGTAGGTGGGGTCAATGTGGCTGATGTGTCTATAGATGTGGGGCAGGGGATGGCTGATGTTTCATTGGAGCAGGTAATGGCCTGGGATCCTGAACTGATTATATGCTGGCATGATGTGCGGGGAGGCTGCTATTCTGAGATCATTAATAATAAAAAATGGAGTGAAATTAAAGCTGTAAAGGATAATCAAGTTTACCAAATACCCCACGGCCCCTTTAGCTGGTTTGACCGCCCATGGTCTGTTAACCGGGTTTTAGGGCTGAAGTGGACAGCAGAATTGCTCTATCCGGAATATTTTCAGTATGATATTAAAAAAGAAACTAAAGAGTTTTATGAAAAATTCTATCACTATCAGCTAACAGATGAAGAGGTAGATGAACTGCTGAAAGGTGCTGTGAGCCCATCCATGGACTAGGATGGGCTCAGCTTGAAGTAAAAGCCTGGTTCAAGTAATTAAAATAACTTTATTTCTGTGATTTGAACACCTGTGCTATAGCAGCGGCTGCTGCGATCTTGACAATGTCGCCGGATAGAAAAGGTAAAGTTCCCTGTGCTAATATATGGTTAATATTATGGATCCCGGTGGTACATCCCAACCAAATGGATCCTATCCCCAGGATGAAGATTAAATCAGCACAGGCCATAACTAGGACCAGCCCCGGCAGTTTCCTTGCCCAGGCAAAGTGATGGTAGATGAACCCTGTAAAATAGGCAGCCGGTATAAAACCGATCAGGTACCCTGCTGTGATGCCTGCAAAAACTGCAGTACCTCCTGCGGCTCCAGCGAACCATGGGATCCCAATCCATCCCAGCAGGAGGTAAGTTGATATTATTAGTGTACCTCCCTGTGCTCCCCACAGTATACCTGCCAAAAGGACAGCAAAGGTTTGACCGGTGATGGGCACAGGTGTCCATGGAAGTGGAATTTTTACCTGGGCTGCCAGCCCGATCAAAGCAGCGCCTGCGATGACCGTGATTATTTTTGTTGGTATGCTGGCACTGCTGTGCCAGGCAAGTGCATTCCTCTGGAATCTTAGCATCAGGGTAATCCCTCCTCAGAAATTTAATTTGAATTATATTGCTGCTGTAATTTGCTTGTCAATAGTCTAAGGACAAGAATACATTATACAATCCCGACCGACCCCCCCTCGGGTGGCATAGGGGGTGGCATGGGGACGTTTC
>CAZZEY010000142.1:0-4341 GCA_964653445.1 uncultured Syntrophaceticus sp.
CCGTTGAGCGTTCTGTATGGGCACCATGGCCGCGGAAGAGGCGTGTTGGCGCAAACTCACCCAATTTATGTCCCACCATGTCTTCAGTAATATAGATAGGAACATGCCTCCGTCCATCATGAACAGCAATTGTGTGTCCAATCATCTCAGGAAATATTGTCGAACGCCGCGACCATGTCTTAATTACCCGTTTTTCGCCCTTCTCATTCATATCTATTATTTTTTTCAATAATTTCTCTTCACAATAAGGCCCTTTTTTGAGAGAACGGCTCAAGCTTAAATCCCTCCTTGTGCCTCTTACTTAGTGCGTCTTTTTACTATCAATTTGTCAGAGGCCTTTTTCTTCTTACGTGTTCTGGCACCAAGTGCTGGTTTTCCCCATGGTGTTACCGGGTGACGGCCAGCAGTTGATTTACCCTCTCCACCACCATGTGGATGGTCCACAGGGTTCATAACAACACCGCGAACTGTGGGCCTCCAGCCTAAAAGACGCATCCTACCGGCCTTTCCATAACTGATATTTTCATGATCAAGATTACCCACCTGACCAATTGTTGCCTTACACTCTGCGTGTATCATTCTCATTTCCCCGGAAGGCATTCTTAAAGTGGCATAATCACCTTCTTTGGCCATCAGCTGGGCTGACGCCCCTGCTGATCGCACCAATTTGGCGCCACCTCCAGGTTTCATCTCAATATTATGCACCATGGTCCCCAGAGGAATACTGCGCAGGGAAAGAGCATTTCCCGGTTTAATATCTGCATCCTTACCGGATAGCACTGTCTGACCGACATTTAACCCCTGGGGTGCCAAAATGTATCTCTTTTCTCCATCTGCATAGTTCAGCAGAGCAATATTTGCTGACCTGTTGGGATCATATTCCAGCGATGCCACTTTTGCCGGTATCCCATCCTTATCCCGCCTAAAATCAATATCCCGATAATAGCGCTTTGTGCCACCTCCGCGATGTCGTACTGTAATCCGCCCGGTATTGTTGCGGCCGGCCTTCTTGCGCACAGGTTTAAGCAGGGACTTCTGCGGTTTCACATCACTCAGTTCCTCATGTTGAACAACACTCATAAACCGCCTGCCCGGGGTTGTCGGTTTGTATTTCTTGGTTCCCATTGTTTTCCCTCCTTCCGCTGCCATATAATGCCTATGCTCTTAGGAAAGCAGTTCTTCAAAAATATTAATCTTGTCATCTGGCCTCACAGTAACAACTGCTTTTTTTCGCATAGGTGTCATACCCACATGGCGGCCAACACGTTTCTTTTTGCCACTCACATTCATGGTATTAACCGCCAGTACCTTGACATTAAATAATTCTTCTACTGCATGTTTGATTTCGATCTTGTTGGCTTTTCTATTCACATAAAAGGTGTATTTATTTTGCTCCTGGGCAAGATTTACCGCCTTCTCTGTGACCAGTGGCCTGATAATAACATCATGAGGGCTACGCATTACCCAGCACCTCCTCCACTTTAGCCACTGCCTCCCGGGTCATAATCACCCTGTCTGCTGCCAGAACATCATATACATTCAAACTGTCCACCAGTTGAAAGTTGACACCTGGGATATTGCGTACTGACCTGAATACATTCGGCTGCTCCTCGTGGACAACCAATAATGCACTCCCTGTCACATCCAAAGACTGGAGCAGTTTTACTGCCTCTTTAGTCTTCGGTTCTGGTATCTGCAGTTCTTCAATCACAATCAGGTTCCCCTCATCCGCCCGGGCTGATAGTGCTGATTTAAGTGCCAGCCGCCGCATTTTCCGCGGCATGGCCTGCTGGTAACTGCGCGGCTCGGGACCAAATATGGTGCCGCCTCCCCGCCATAGGGGAGAGCGAATACTCCCTACCCTAGCGCGACCGGTACCCTTCTGGCGCCACGGTTTGCGGCCGCCACCCCGGACCTGGCCACGTGTCTTTGTGGCAGCAGTCCCAGTCCGCTGGTTTGCCAGGTGACGCACAACAGCCTGATGGAGGAGATCTTCCTTAAGGGGGACACCAAATACATCATCCCGGAGGTCTACATCTCCAACTTTAACTCCTTCTGCATTATACAAAGCTGCTTTAGGCATCCTATTTCCTCCTTTCCGGCTAGCACAGTGCATTCCTGATAAACAGCAACCCTCTCCTTGGGCCTGGAACTGCACCACGTACCAGCAGGAGATTGTGGTCGGGAACTACCTTTACCACCTGGAGGTTCTGAACTGTTACTTTATCTCCACCATATCTACCAGGTAGTTTCCTTCCTTTAAAAACCCGGGCTGGCCCTTTCGCTCCCAGAGAACCGGGGCGTCTGTGGTATTTCGAACCATGTTTCATTGGGCCGCGATGGAAACCATGTCTCTTAATACCACCGGCAAAGCCCTTCCCTTTGCTGACACCCTGGACATCCACACATTCACCGGGACTGAAAATATCCACCTTAATTTCCTGCCCCACTTCATATTCGTCCAGTTCACTCTCGCTCAAACGGATCTCTTTTAACAAACGGAGTGGATTGACATCATTCTTTTTATAGTGGCCGCGCAGGGGCTTGTTCAGCTTCTCCCCACGCACATCCTCAAAACCAACCTGCAGTGCTGTATATCCATCCCGCTCCATGGTTTTCTTTTGAACCACATAACAGGGGCCTGCCTCGATCACTGTAACTGGTACTGCCTTTCCCTCTTCATCGAAAACCTGTGACATACCAATTTTGCGGCCGAGAATGCTTTTTTGCATCTTTTTCACCTCCTAATCCCTGACCCTCCGGCACCTATAGTTTAAGTTCAATGTCAACACCAGCCGGAAGGTCGAGACGCATGAGGGCATCAATTGTTTTTGGAGTTGGTTCCAATATGTCAATCAATCGTTTATGTGTGCGCATCTCAAACTGTTCCCTGGAATCCTTATCAACATGGGGAGACCGCAAAATTGTGGTAATACTCTTCTCAGTTGGAAGAGGAACCGGCCCTGAGATCAATGCACCTGTGCGCCTTGCCGTCTCAACAATCTTTTGTGCTGACTGATCAAGTATTTTATGATCGAATGCTTTTAACCTGATGCGTATCTTTTGGCGCGCCACTCTCATCCCTCCTTAAGCAGACCTCGCCACTCCTGGTCATTAATGGTCCAAGGGATCTTCTATTCAATGATCTGGGTAACGACACCCGCGCCTACTGTACGGCCACCCTCACGAATAGCAAAACGCAGTCCCTCTTCCATTGCGATAGGAGTAATAAGCTCTGCATCCATGTTCACATTATCCCCGGGCATAACCATTTCCACACCCTCGGGAAGTCTAATAGAACCTGTCACATCAGTGGTCCTGAAGTAAAATTGCGGTCTGTAACCCTGGAAGAATGGTGTGTGACGGCCTCCCTCTTCCTTTGTCAGCACATATACCTCTGCTTTAAACTTAGTGTGAGGTTTTACTGATGCGGGTTTGGCAATAACCTGGCCGCGCTCTACTTCATCACGGTCAACACCGCGCAGCAGAACACCAATATTGTCGCCAGCTTGACCCTGGTCAAGCAGTTTCCTGAACATTTCCACACCTGTAACAACCGTTTTGCGAGGCTCATCCATGAGGCCAACGATTTCCACATCATCTCCGACCTTGACAATACCGCGCTCCACTCTACCGGTCACAACTGTACCACGTCCGGTAATAGTAAACACGTCTTCCACAGGCATCAAGAACGGTTTGTCAACGTCACGATCCGGTGTTGGGAAATACTCGTCAACAGCATCCATCAACTTATGGATAGGACCGCAATGCTCGCAGTCAGGACTGCCGCAGCTGCATTCCAAAGCTTTCAAAGCACTACCAGCAACGATTGGAATTTCATCACCTGGGAATTCATACTCACTCAACAATTCCCTTACCTCAAGCTCTACCAGTTCCATCAGTTCTGGGTCATCAACCATATCTGATTTATTGAGGAATACCACGATTTTAGGCACACCTACCTGACGTGCCAAAACGATATGCTCCCTGGTCTGGGGCATAGGGCCGTCAGCAGCTGAAACTACTAGAATCGCACCATCCATCTGGGCAGCACCGGTAATCATGTTTTTGATATAGTCGGCATGGCCCGGGCAGTCCACATGGGCATAGTGTCTGTTATCGGTCTCATACTCCACATGAGCGATAGCAATGGTGATTCCGCGTTCCCTTTCCTCAGGTGCTTTGTCGATCTCACCATAATCTGTAGCCTGGGCATACCCCTTCTGGCTTAAAACCTTTGTGATTGCAGCGGTCAAAGTTGTCTTCCCATGGTCCACATGACCGATGGTCCCAATGTTTACATGCGGCTTAGTGCGCTCAAACTTTTGCTTAGCCATTTTT